>JAHEYS010000077.1 GCA_023251475.1 Prolixibacteraceae bacterium | reverse complement strand
GGTATGGTAATTCGGTGCTGGTCATCGGTCATACAGGCGATCATCCTGCAGAGTTCATTTACCGGATTGGCCACAGCCCCGCCGAATAAACCGGAATGAAGATCCCGGTTTGGGCCGGTCACCTCCACCTGCCAGTAAGCGAGTCCGCGCAAACCAACGGTTATGGAAGGTATATCGCGGGCAATCATCCCAGTATCAGAAACAAGGATGATATCAGCCTTGAGCAACGCCTTGTGATTTAGACAAAACGCTCCAAGATTGGGAGATCCAACCTCCTCCTCCCCTTCTATCACAAACTTCACATTGCAATTTAAGGTGTTTGTCCGCACCAGAAACTCAAAAGCCTTGGCATGCATAAATGACTGACCTTTATCATCGTTTGCCCCCCTTGCCCATATCCTTCCGTCGCGTACAACAGGCTCGAACGGATCGGATATCCAAAGATCCAGCGGATCGACAGGCATAACATCCATGTGTGCATAGATGAGAATGGTTTGTTTTTCGGGGTCAATAATTTTTTCAGCAAAAACGACAGGATTACCGGCAGTCTCAAATATTTCTGCACGGTCAACACCCGCTTCGGTGAGTATCCTGACCCAGTATTCTGCAGCCCTGGACATCTCTGAGCGGTTTTCGTGCTGAGAACTGATGGAAGAAATTCTGATCAACCCAAAGAGCTCTTCCAGAAAGCGCTCTTTATTTGTTTCAATATAAAGATTAATTTTATCCATTTGCATTCAATTATTTTTGACTAAGATAATCATTCGGCTAAAACGGTGATTAAAGAAAATGAATTAAATTTAACCCGTACAAAAACGGATTTCAATGATGCGCACTTCCCAACCACATTTCCTGAATTCATTGGCTGCAATGATTGTGCTGAATTTTCTTTTACCCCTCCTGCCAATAGCTGAGAGCTATGGTCAAAACAAATTTAACCAGCCATCATCTTTGACAACTCATGCCTCCTTTCCGGTAGGTAGTGCTGTCGGAACGGGATGGCTCGGGCATGATCCGGCGATGGTTGCCATACTTATCAATGATTTCAATAGTATCACCCCCGAAAATTGCATGAAACCTGCACTGATCCATCCTGAGCAAAATCGTTACAACTGGGAAGAGGCGGATAAGCTGGTGCAGTTCTGCAAGGTGAATCATTTCAGATTACACGGGCACACCCTGATCTGGCACAGTCAGGTACCGGTATGGATGAAGGAATTCAAAGGTGATTCTTCAGCATTGGAAGCAATTTTCAAGGAACATATCCAAACAGTCATTTCCCGCTACGAGGGACAGATTTCAAGCTGGGATGTTGTGAATGAAGCAATTGGAGACAGAACCGGAGAGTGGAGAAAAACCTTTTGGCTGAAACTTCTGGGTCCGGACTATATTGCACGGGCATTTAGGTATGCCAGGTCTGCAGCGCCCGGGGTAAAGCTGTTTTACAACGACTATTCACTTGAGAGCGACAGTTCAAAACGAAACAAGGCGTTAGAAATGGTGGAAGATTTTCGTAAACAGGGTGTTCCGATTGACGGAATTGGATTGCAAATGCATATCCGTGTCGATCATCCTTCGTTGAAGGAGATCGAATTGACACTCCGTAAATTTGCCCGGACAGGATTACTAATCCATATCTCAGAGCTTGATATCAGTTTTAATGAAAACAATAAAGAACCACGCTACAAAACCTTCACCCCCGAAATGGCAGTGCTTCAGCAGCAACGATATGAGGAGGTTGTAGGAGCTTATAACCGGATTATTCCTCAAAATCAGAAATATGGCATAACCATCTGGGGATTTGCTGATAAATACAACTGGATCAGACCATTTTTTAAACAGCCTGACTGGCCGGTTATTTACGATGATTCACTTCACCGCAAACCTGCCTGGTCAGGATTTGCAACAGGACTGGAACAGAAAAAATGATTAGACGGAAAGATCATGACAACTGCAGCTGCACGATATCCCCTTTGCTTTTTCAAAGGCCTCCATCCCTTCAGTTATTGAGAAGTAGATCAATCCGGCGGCTCCAATGACATCTGCGTAGGCAAAACCGGTATATTCATAAATCAGACTGGAAAACAATAATACTACAGACATATAAATACAAACCTTTGTACAGTTTGAATCGGCAATAATGGGATCCGAATTCAGTAATTTCCCAATTCCGTTTTTTGCCTTCATCAGCCAGAACATTACGGCAATAGAGACCAGTGAGATGATGACCCCCCAAAAGGTGGTCTGCGGCTTATGCTGGTTTTCGAGTGCTAAAATTATCCCCGCAAGCAAACCTGCAGAGAGGAGGTAAAATGCAACCCCGGTAATTTTTAAAGCAGTAATCTCAAAAGTGCTCTTCGGACTGTCGGGGTTCTGCCTGATTCGTAAAATCATTGTCATAATTCCTAAACCCGACATTACCTCAATAAAACTATCAGCTCCAAATCCAAACAAGGTAAGGGTTTCATCCTCGAATCCCAGCCACATCGAGACCAGACCTTCAATGATGTTATAGCCTATTGTGAAAATGGCCAGCCAAAGGGCAATCTTATAATATTTCTTTTCCATGATAATCTGTTTTCATAGAACAGTTAAACCTTTCGGTTTGTTTCGATTTTAGGGACAAAACTTTTTGTATGGCCTGAGGAGCACAGGCCCAACCGGAACAGGAAAACCTTTTTTACCTGACACTAAATTACATCGCCAGGCGCCAGAAATAAATTATTCGGCGCCTGGTGATGATGGTTAATACCTGTTTATTTTCAGTACTTTATACAAATAAACAAATCACTTCAGCGGCATCATCAGCAACTCATCTCTCCTGCATTCTTTTTTGCAGAGAGGAGGTTGTAAGCCCCTTTAATCACAACTTTAGCTGTATGAATATCAAAATTATCGGGAAGGATCACCTCGATAAATCCCCCGTCAGTCACCCCCTTGCGGATTTCGATCATGCGGTATTCGGTAAATGGTTTTCCGCTCTCCTCCTTATTTTTGTCAAATACAAAAATATAATCCTTATCATCGAAACTGACCACTGCATCTGAAGGGAGAGCTGTCACCTGGCTGACCGATGATTCAATAATGGCATTTACATACATTCCCGGCAAAACATTTTTGCAGATACCGGGTACGGTTGCATAAACCTTATAGGTTTTATCCGTACTGATTGATTTACCTGTCTGGTAGATAACCGCTTCATGATGTTCAGTCTCATTATTGATAAAGAAACGGATTTTCTGACCTGCTGACACTTTATTGGCATCTTTTTCAAAAAGGATAAGCTCCAGAAAAAGCTTATCACTGTTGACAATCTCAAACATCACATCAGCAGGGGCGACAAATTTTCCGATATTTATATTAACCGACTTCACGAATCCGGAGATGGGCGAAACAACGGCAACGGAACTGCTGATATCATCTTCATGCAGATGTGCCGCATTAATCCCGATCAATGACAGTTTCTGTTCAAGCGCTTTAACCTGTGCTTTAAGATTTTTATATTCAGAGGTTACCTGCTGGAGGTTTTGCTGTGAATAAACATCGTTTTTATACAATTCAGAATGTCGCAAATAATCGGCTTCAGCCAATTCAAATTTATTTTTCGCTTCGAGGTAATTTTGCTGAATATCCACAAATTCCTGATTTTCAAGAATTGCCAGCGTTTGCCCTTTTCGGACTACATTCCCCGGCATAAGGGTTGTACTCTTTATAAAACCACCCATCGGCATACAGACTGTTGCCATATTTTGGGGAGCTACCGCTACAATACCGCTCACTTTTAGTTTTCCGCTGAGTGATTGCATCTCAACGGATCCCGTTTCGATATTGGCAAGCGTGATCTGGTCACCCCGCAATTCTACAATATCTTCTGGAAGTACTTCTTCCTCCTTTTTATCATTGCTACCCTCCTTACCTCCACTGCATGAGACAATTGCAAAAAAGGCGGCCGTTATAAGGATTGCGGATCTGATTTTAAATTTTGTCATGATCTTTTTATTAATAAATTTTACCTGTAATATACTGAATATTAATGATGGTTTGATTGTAGTCATTGAGCGCATCCAGGTAATTCTGCCTGATAGTCAGTGCGCTGTTAAGGTTCAGGATATAATCGAGATAATCCATTGCTCCTGCCTTGTAACTTCGTGATGCCTGGTCAATAATTAAACCAGCTTCAGGAATAGCCTGTTTCTCATAATAGTCGAGGCTGCTTTTAAATTTCATATATTCATCCAGCAAGGAATGGTAATTGCCAAGCAATGATTTTGAATAATATTCCGCATCTGTTACCGAAGCCAGTTCCTTTATCCTTGCAACCTTGTTTTTAGAGGCATACGGTGCGATCCAAAGGGGAATAGCAATTCCCGCCTGTACCCCGGTGAACCGGTCACCAGGTCCAAAAGAACGGGGGAATCCGTTCACCTCCTGTGTCCCCTGCATCGTCTGGCTGAAATATCCGATGGTGAATTCGGGCATACTCCTGCTTCTTTCAAGCTTTTTCTCAATACCGGATACACTGATCTGTTGTTTCATATAATCCATCGAAGGGTTATCAGCCAATACCAGGCTATCGGCCAGAGGGGAAAATCCGATACGATGAATGAGGGTATCTGCAGGATTAATTGGCGTGCCTGCATTGATAAGGGTTTGAAGCTTCTGATTACAGATCGACAGATCAGCGGTTACCTGCTGCAGTTGATTTTTAACCTCAAGACTTTGTGTTCGGGCATTGATCATTTCAAGCCGGTTAGTCTCACCGACCCTGGCCCTTAACTCCGCAGCCCTGCTAAATCCGGAATACAGACTATCCTTATAGATCAGCAAATTTTGTTTTGAATGAAGGTAAACCAGTTGCCAGTAAAGCTGTTTTACCTGGGTGGCAATTGTAAGCTGAGAAACTTTTAACTGCCATTCACTGCTTTTCACATTTGCCCTGGCCAGTTTGTTTTGATTGATATAAACCGTTGGGAATGAAAACGATTGCGAAACGGTATAACTATTATCGCTGGAATGGGAATTAAACTGTCCGAATTGCCCTTCAATTGTCGTTTTGGGAAGATCAAGGGAGACCCCTTTTAACGCTTTTTGAATGTCGACCGAATAGACTGAAGAGCGAATGGAGAGGTTGCTGTCCAGGGCTATCTGAATCACCTGATTCTGATTCATTTTCGCATGTTGTTGTCCCCGTACCGTTCTAAGAGACGGGATACCAAAAACCAGGAACAACAATAAAGTGACTGCTTTTACAGATTTCCGTTTAAACAGGAATCTTTTTTTCCGTGAGGAGAAGAGGATATAGAACACCGGGAGAATGATTAAGGTGAGAAAGGTTGCAGAAATTAATCCACCAATGACCACTGTTGCAAGTGGTTTCTGGACCTCTGCCCCGGCAGAAGTTGAAAGTGCCATCGGGAGAAAACCGAGTGATGCTACGGCAGCCGTCATAATCACGGGGCGCAACCGCGTGTGCAATCCCTTCAGTACCCGTTCGGTGATATCGGTGATTCCATCCTTTTCGAGCCGGTTAAATTCGGCAATCAACACAATGCCATTAAGTACGGCAACACCAAACAATGCGATAAAACCGACGCCCGCAGAGATCGAGAAGTTCATTCCACGCAGCCATAAAGCAAACACCCCACCGATAGCTGACATTGGCACTGCTGAAAATATCAGCAAGGTTTGCAATACGGAGTTGAAGGTAAAGAACAACAGGACGAATATGAGCAGTAATGCCACCGGAACAGCAATTGACAATCGTGTTTTTGCAGCCTCCAGATTCTGAAACTGACCGCCGTAAGTGACAAAATAACCGGTCGGAAGTTTGATCTGCTTGTCAATCATCCGGGTTACTTCTGCGATTACACTTTGAACATCCCGGTTGCGGACATTAAATCCAATCGTTATCCGACGCTTTGTATTCTCGCGTGAAACCTGGGCCGGTCCCGATTTGATCTGAATATCTGCAATCATTTCAAAAGGTATCTGCCCCCCGTCTGGAAGGAGAACTGACAGGCTTTTCACATCATCAAGACTCTGCCGGTAATCGATATCCAGTCGGACCACTAATCCAAAACGTTTCTCTTCATCAAATACCACACCGGCCTGACTTCCTGCAAAGGCAGTTCGGAGTACGCGGTTTACTTCCTCAACGGAAAGGCCGTACTGCGCCAGCCGATCACGGTTATATTCCACCTGGACCTGTGCAAGTCCGGTAACTTTTTCCACATTAATATCAGCTACACCTTCTATTTTCTGGATTATTTTTTCAACATCAGCAGCTTTTTCTGCAAGAGTATTCAGGTCGTCACCAAATATTTTAACCGCGATATCCTGTTTTGATCCTGAAAGCAATTCGTTAAAGCGCATTTGAATGGGTTGCTGGAATTCAAATTTCACCCCGGCCAGCACGACAAGTTTCTCTTCCATTTTTGCCACTAGTTCTTCCCGGGTTTCAGCAGTTGTCCACTCTCTTTTATCTTTAAGTGTTATAATATAATCCCCTGTTTCCATTGGCGTGGGATCAGTGGGAATTTCACTTGCCCCAATCTTACACACGGTGTGTTTGATCTCAGGGAAATTTTCAAGCAAAATTTTATTGGCCTTTTCAACCATTTCAATGGTATTCGAAAGTGATCCTCCCTGCAGGGTCATCACACCGGCTGCGAGATCCCCCTCTTCAAGCTGGGGAATAAATTCGCCACCCAAGCGGTTAAAGAGCAGCAGGCTAAAGACGAAGAGCAGAACTGATGAGACACAAACCAACATTTTTCGTCTGAGGGCAAAAGCGATCAACGGATTAAAACCCCGGTGAAACCAATCCATTAACCGGTCTGAAAAATTTCGTTTGTGGTCGGTTTTTTTGCTCAGGAACAAAGCCGAAGCCATTGGAACATAGGTAAGAGAAAGGATAGCGGCACCAAGTAACGCAAACGCGACAACCTGCGCCATAGGACGAAACATCTTACCTTCAATTCCAACCAGCGCAATAATCGGCAGGTAAACAATCAAAATAATGACTTGTCCGAAGGTCGCTGAACTCATCATCCTCCTGGCCGATTCGAGTACATTCTGGTCCATCTGATCCTGGTTCAGCCTTGCAATTCCAGGGTGGTGATGTTTGCTCATCGAGATCCGGTGAACCACACTCTCGACTATAATTACCGCACCATCAACAATCAGTCCGAAATCGATAGCCCCCAGGCTCATCAGGTTCCCCGAAACACCAAAAAGATTCATTAATGATATTGCAAAAAGCATTGCCAGTGGAATAACAGAAGCGACAACCAGTCCGGCACGCAGGTTCCCCAACAGCAAAACGAGGATAAAGATGACGATCAATGCCCCTTCAACCAGGTTTTTAGATACCGTTCCAATTGCACGTCCTACCAGGTCAGACCGGTTCAGAAAAGGCTCAATTTTGACCCCCTGGGGTAATGACTTTTGGATGGATTCAATACGTGTTTTAACATTATCGATCACCTCATGTGCATTTGCCCCCTTGAGCATCATTACCACACCCCCTACCGCCTCGGCAGTATCAACTACCAATGCACCGTAACGGGTTGCACTTCCAAATTGAACTTTAGCTACATCCCTGATAACTATAGGAATATGTGAAGCACTTAATTTTACAACAATATTTTCAATATCTTCCAACGTCTTAACACGCCCGATGCCCCGGATAAACCAGGCAGTTGGTTTCTTGTCAATATAAGCGCTTCCAGTATTTTCATTATTGCGTTCCAGCGCCTGAAATATATCATTGAGCGTAAGGTTCATCCCCCGTAGCCGGTCAGGATTAACTGCAATTTCATACTGTTTGACAAAACCTCCGTAACTATTGATATCAGCTACACCGGGAGTACCGAGCATTTCGCGCCTGACAACCCAATCCTGCAGTGTACGTAAATCCATCGGGGTATATTTCTTCTCCAAACCCTTATCAACGGCAAGACGGTACTGGTATATTTCACCCAATCCCGAAGAGATGGGGGCCAGTTCTATTTTGGCGAGCCCGGCAGGAATCACATCTTCGGCTTCTTTAAGCCGTTCGCTCAATTGCTGACGGGCCCAGTAAAGGTCCACGTCATCCTTAAAAACTACCGTTACTACCGACAACCCCAGCCGGGAAATAGAGCGGAGTTCGATTATATCCGGAATATTTGCCACTGCCACCTCAATGGGAGCAGTAATAAAACTCTCTACCTCCTGGGTTGCCAGTGATGGCGCCAGCGAAATCACCTGCACCTGGTTATTGGTAATATCGGGAATCGCATCTATGGGAAGTCGGATGATGGAAAAAGTCCCCCAACCAATCAGAACCAGTACAAACAGCCCGATGATAAACTTATTCTTTATTGAAAAACTGATAATCCGTTCTATCATGGTAATAATGAAATAATGAAGAATGAAAAATTAACAATTAAAGTTGATAACAGGATAATTAATTAAAATTCAATATATCCGGGAGAAGATCAAAGATTCTGAGCGAAACGAAGTGTGGTGACGAATATAGCATTACTGATTTCCATTTTCTCAGACATAAGTGATATTAAATCATGATTTTGATATCAACCTTTAAAAAAACTACAGTAGGGACCCGATAATCGTTAGGTTAATCAGGAATGGTGGAATTATACCAGTGTCGGAGGAGCTCTGAAGGGGGATAACCGGAGAAAATCAATTTTTATCAGGGGTATTTGGTAATCCCTGATTTTGGCAACTGATGAATATAATACTAAAACAACTGAATCAATGTGAGTTAGCACAAATAAATCACACACTGGAATATTGTCAGCAACAAAGGCCGGAGAAGTTTTCTCAAAAGTTATGTCGTTCAACGCATGGCAATGAACAGGGAAGGCCGGTGATTTGTGAGGATGATCTGAATTGGCGGCACAAGGAACTTCCTTATTAATCACCGAAGATTCGTCATGGTGGTCATGAGGAATTATAAGGTGAACGATGATGACCAGACCAGCCAGCCATACCGTGAAAATAGCTATATTTTTAAATGCCTTGCTCACCTTAATTATTACTTTATCTGTAAAAACGGACAAATATAATTATAATAATTTTACAAATTTCAGTCTCAGACTATTACTAACCACCGATACCGAACTCATCGCCATTGCAGCTCCTGCAATCATCGGGTTCAGCATATGGCCCGTGAACGGATATAGAACTCCTGCTGCAAGGGGAATACCTATAATGTTGTAGATAAATGCCCAAAAGAGGTTTTGCCGGATGGTCCGGATGGTATGTTTTGAAAGGGTAATGGCAGAGGAGATTGCCCCGAGATTCGAGGAGACAATGGTCATTTTTGCTACATCCATGGCAATGTCAGCACCATTTCCCATGGCAATACTCACATCAGCCCCGGCCATCGCCTGTGAATCGTTAATACCGTCACCTACCATCGCCACTACTTTGCCTTTTAACTGAAGGGCCTTGATATAATCAGCTTTCTCATCAGGTAAAAGGCCCGATTTATAATTGCTGATTCCAGTCTGTCTGGCTACAGAGGCGGCAGTATGCTCATTGTCACCTGTTAGCATGTGTATCTCAATTCCACCCCGTTTTAATCGGTCGATTGCTGCCGCAGATGAGGATTTAATCTGATCTGCAACACCTATAATTGCAAAAACCTCATTGTCTGCTCCGAAGAAAAGGACCGTTTTTGCCATTTCCTGTAAATCTTCAGCAACTTGTTTATCTTCATTACTGAGCAAAATACCCGATTCATTCATCATCAGTGCATTTCCAATGGCATATTTTGTGTGTTGAACTGTAGCTAAGACGCCTCTACCCGGGACACTTTCGAAATGATCAAGGGTAACTGAGGGAAGTTCTTCTTTTTGAAGATACCTGTTAATTGCATCAGCTAAAGGATGTTCCGACTGAGCCTCAATGCCCTTCAATACCCGGAGTAACAGTTCCGGATTTTCAACTTTCCATAAACAATCGGTTACTACCGGTTTGCCCTCGGTGATTGTGCCGGTTTTATCCAGGACAAGGGTATCTATACGGTGCGCCTGCTCAAGTCCGTCGGCATCTTTGATCAGGATACCATGTTCTGCACCTAATCCGATGCCGACCATCACCGCAGTTGGCGTCGCCAGTCCAAGTGCACAGGGGCAGGCAATGATCAATACTGAAACCATTGCCAACAGGGCATGCGGCAATCCATTTTGCCCGCCTAAAACCATCCAGGCAACAAAACTGAGAAAAGAGATAGCAATAACGACAGGGACAAATACAGCTGCGACTTTGTCCACCAGTTTTTGAACTGGGGGCTTGCTTCCCTGGGCTTCCTTAACCTTCCGGATAATGTGGCCAAGAAGGGTATCGCTTCCCACTCTCTGAGCTTTTATCACAAAACTACCCTTTTGGTTAATTGTCCCGGCAAATACCTTATCGCCGGGACCCCTTCCGACAGGTGATGGCTCCCCGGTGATGGCACTCTCGTCAACATAGGAGGTCCCAACCTTAATTTCACCATCCACCGGGATACGTTCTCCAGGCTTAACCCTAAGATGATCATTCAGTTTAACTTCAATTAACGGCACTACAGTTTCAGTTCCATCATCTGAAACAAGGGTGACAACATCGGGTTGCAAACCCATCAGTTTCTTGATTGCGGATGAAGTGTTTGCTTTGGCTTTCTCCTCAAGCAACTTCCCAAGGAGAATAAACACGATAATGACTGCCGATGCTTCAAAATAGACCTGTTGATGCCCCTCCTGATGACCGAATAAATGAGGGAAAACGGTGTTAATCACACTGAAAAACCAGGCTATGCCGGTGCTCAATGCCACAAGTGTATCCATATTTGCCTGGCCATGTTTGAACTGGCCAAAGGCATTGATAAAAAAAGATCTCCCAAACCAGAATACGACCGGTGTGGAGAGTACGAACATGATCCAGTTAGCATATGGGATGTTCATGAAAACCATCCCAATTATCACCACCGGAAGGGTAAGTAATGCTGAAAAAATGGTTTTCTGTTTCAAAATCACCGATTCACGCAGGATAACCTCCTCCTGGTCACGTGCTTCCTGCTCATCGGTAATAATATCGTATCCAATTGATTGTACAGCCCTTTTAAAATCAATGGGAGTAATAACCGAGGGATCGTAATTCACCCTGACAATGGAAGCTGCATAATTGACGGAGGCGTCGTTTACCCCATTCTGTTTTTTCAACATATTTTCGACGCCGCGGGCACAGGATGCACAACTCATCCCGCTTACTGGGAAATCTTTAAAATAGGTGTTTTGCATAAACTTTATCTCCGTCTTAATAAAATATCGTCACCCTTTTGATAGTCTCTTGCCAAACTTTGTACGGTGTTGGTTGAGACAAGATTATTAATCGAATCCCGGATGGGAGCATATTGATCATGAAGGGAACAATGAAGATCCTCACTGCATGATTTTAACCCGAAACCACACCCTGAGTAGGCTTTCGCCCCTTCAATGGCACGGATTACAGCCTTAAGCGGAAGGTCAGGCCGGGTCAGGTCGAAGTAAAAGCCTCCCCCTTTACCCTTGGTAGACATTAAAAATCCCATTTTTACAAGCCGCTGCATGATTTTCCCCGTATAAAAAAGCGGGGCATCAATTTCCGTTGCAATCTCTGCAATTCCGGGTTTAAGCCCCTTCATCTGCTGAATCTGAACATATACCAACCCTCTTAAGGCATATTCGGTCTCTTTATTGAACACTATCTCACCTCCCGTTTTAATTCCGCTCAAAATTAAAAAAAAATAATAATAAAATATTAAAAGACCTTTTTGTCTTTTAATAAAATTTTTCCTAATATTGCACCGTATTTAAATTACTTAAAAATGGAAACAGAGAATTACAAAACTATTTCGATAGGTGAGATAGTCGCAATCGACTTTCGCACCGCATCCGTTTTCAAAAACAACCGGATTGATTTTTGCTGCGGCGGTAAAAAATCGCTGGAAGAAACATGTCTTGAACTTGGGATAGATCAGGCAAAAGTAGAGCATGAATTGAGTGAACTGGCAGCAACTCCCCCGGGTCCCGGTCAAAATTTCAGTTCATGGAAACTTGATTTCCTATGCGATTATATCCAGAACACACATCATACATACGTTTTGAATACGTTACCTGATTTATGTATTTACACCGCTAAGATTGCTGCCGTTCATGGAGAACGTCATCCAGAACTAATTGAAGTTGCATCATTATTTGCAAAAATAAACAAGGAGCTGCTTCAGCACCTTAAAAATGAGGAGGAAGTTTTATTCCCTGCGATAAAAAGTGTTCTTGCCAATAAGGATCACGAATCTAAAGCGACAATTATTTCCGAGATCACCCGAATGACCGGTGAACATGAATTTGCCGGAGGGGCAATGGATACCATCAATCAGCTTACTAATCACTACAAACTTCCTGAAGACAGCTGCGGCACCTACCAGGTAACCTTTAAATTGCTTGAACAATTTGAAGATGACCTGCATATACATGTCCATCTTGAGAATAACATACTTTATCCCGGAGCCTTAAAGTTAACCAATTAATTATAATACAATGATATACGCGACTAAAAATCTGGAAGATGATCATGTGTTTATACTTAGATTGATTGATGTAATGGAGGTGATGACCACGGTAAGCGAACCCGAAATTGAACATCTGGAAGAGGTTGTGGCTATCATCAGGAGTTTTGCTGATGGATTGCACCATGCCAAGGAAGAGTCGCTCCTGTTCCCGTTGATGGCAGAACGGGGTTTTTCAATGCAATTTGGACCAATTGCGGTGATGCTTCAGGACCATGAAGATGGGAGGAATTATGTAAAGGGGATGGCTGAAAACATCGCATTGCTGAAAAATGGAGAACTTTCAGCGCTGAATCTTGTCTATTATAATATGCTTGGGTATGGTGAATTGCTCAGAAACCATATTTCCAAGGAGAACAATGTCCTGTTCAGGATGGCTGATAATGCCCTCTCTTCGGCTGATCACCAATCCCTAACCGAACAATTTGATCAGATTGAAAATCAAAGTTATCCGGATAAAAAAGGGGATTTTGTGGCAAGAATTGAAAAATTAGTAACTGCATACAACGCATAGGTACAGAGCCAATTGACAGATGTATATTTATAAATTAAATTTTAAAAACCAATGAACACTAAAAAACTTTGGATTAGCTTTATTCTGGTTATGACCATCTCTTTTGCCGTCCTGATTTACTATGGCCGGGAGATCTATCGTCAGGCGCCCCCTGTGCCTGATAAGGTAATGACCTCTTCAGGGAAGGTCCTTTTTACCGGTCAGGACATTAAGGATGGCCAGAATGTATGGCAATCTGTTGGTGGACAAGAAATTGGAACTGTATGGGGTCATGGAGCCTATCAGGCGCCGGATTGGAGCGCCGACTGGCTGCATAAAGAGGCAGTCTTTATGCTTGACAAACTGGCGCTTCAGGCGGATAGTCTTCCCTATAATAAAGTAAGCCGTCAACGGCAGGCCGCGCTGAAGATCCGTTTGCAGGAAGAGATCCGGAAAAACAGTTATCAGGATGCGACAAAAACGTTAATTGTTTCTGATTTAAGGGCTGAGGCAATTGCCAGCAATACGGTATTCTACAGCGGATTGTTCACTAATGATCCTTCGCTGTCGAAACTTCGTGATGCTTATGCCCTGCCTGAAAATTCGCTCAAAGATCCCGAGCGGGTCAGACAGTTGAATGCATTTTTCTTTTGGATTTCGTGGGCCTGTGTTACAGAACGTCCGGGTCAGGAAATCACCTACACCAATAACTGGCCTGCAGAAGAACTTGTTGGCAACCGCCCAACCGGTGAACTATTGCTGTGGACAGGGTTCAGTGTGATGATGCTACTGGCCGGAATTGGATTAATGGTATGGTATTACGCAAAAAAAAGGGATGAAAAGGAGGATGAATTTCCAAAGATTAATCCTCAGCTAAAGGCGACCCATTCAGCCTCGCAAAAAGCAACATTAAAATATTTCTGGATTGTTTCGCTGTTATTATTGGTCCAGGTGATCATGGGGGTAGTCACGGCCCATTATGGTGTTGAAGGACATGCCTTTTACGGCATTCCACTGGGTGACTGGCTACCCTATTCCATTTCACGCACCTGGCATGTTCAGATTGCCATTTTCTGGATTGCGACCTCCTGGCTTGCTACCGGACTCTATTACGCCCCGGCTATATCTGGAGTCGAGCCTCGTTTTCAAAAACTTGGAGTAAACTTTTTGTTCTCTGCACTTCTTGTTATTGTAGTCGGATCTTTAATCGGACAATGGATGGGAGTTATGCAAAAACTTGGATTGATCCAGAATTTCTGGTTCGGTCATCAGGGTTACGAATATGTTGACCTTGGCCGTTTCTGGCAGATCTTCCTACTGATAGGTCTGATAATTTGGCTTTTGTTAATGGGTCGTGCCATCTGGCCAGCCCTGAAACGAAAATCAGATAACCGCAACTTGTTGGCAATGTTCCTTATTTCTACGATTGCCATTGCGGGTTTCTACGGAGCCGGCTTAATGTGGGGTCGTCAGACCAACCTTGCCGTTGCCGAATACTGGCGTTGGTGGGTTGTTCACCTTTGGGTGGAAGGATTCTTCGAAGTCTTTGCAGCTGTAATCACTGCCTTTTTATTTGTCAGGCTCAATATTGTCAAAGCAGCAACAGCAACAACCGCCGTATTATTCTCAACGGTCGTCTTTCTGGCTGGAGGAATATTAGGTACATTTCACCACCTTTACTTCACCGGCACACCAACTGCGGTGATGGCGCTGGGGGCTACTTTCAGCGCCCTTGAGGTTGTCCCGCTGGTGCTAATGGGATTTGAGGCTTACGATAATCTGAAGATAAGCAAGATGGCGGCATGGTCGAAGGCTTATAAATGGCCTATATACTGCTTTATTTCAGTAGCATTCTGGAATCTCGTCGGTGCAGGTATCTTCGGATTTTTGATTAATCCACCCATTGCACTGTATTATATGCAGGGTTTGAATACCACAGCAGTTCATGGTCATACCGCCCTTTTCGGAGTTTACGGAATGCTTGGAATTGGCCTGATGTTGTTTGTTCTGCGCGATATGGACAAAACGGTTATCTGGAAAGACAAATGGATCAAATTTGCCTTCTGGTCCATCAATATTGGTCTTGCAACCATGGTCCTTTTCAGTGTCCTCCCGATTGGACTGGCACAGACTCTGGCCAGCGTAAAGGATGGTTTATGGTATGCCCGCTCTGCTGAATTTATGCAGCAGCCATACATGCAAACATTTAAATGGATGCGCGTATTTGGGGACACCTTATTTGCCGCCGGAACTTTGGCATTGGTCTGGTTTATCTTCGGACTCAAAGGTGGCTGGAGCCACGAGAAAGAGAAGTGAAGAAATGAAGGAATGAAGGAATGAAGGAATGAAAATTCATAGCATAACTGCATTTTTCATTCTTTAATTCTTTAATTTATAAATTCCATAAGCGGCTGGCATCTGGCAACTGGCGACTGGCAAACTTCAGCCAGCTGCAAGTTACAAGTTGTCAGCCGCTTTTTTTTAATCAATTTCGTCCTTTAAATGTTATAATGAGGGTAAGAAGTAAATTCAGAAATTTTTAATGGATCGCAAAAAGTTAATCACCACCTTCCGCAAGTTACACAAATGGCCAGGTATTATTATCGCCATTTTTGCAATACATTTTGCCTTTTCTGGTATTATCATGAATCACCGGAACTTGTTTTCAGGTATAGAGATCTCGCGGAAATGGTTACCACAAACCTACGAATATAAAAACTGGAACCTCGCAGCTGTACGTGGCGGATTGAATATTGGCCAGGACTCCACAATTCTTTTCGGGAATATCGGGGCGTGGCTTAAAACAAATGAACGATATATTGATTATAACCAGGGATTTCCGGAAGGGATTGACAACAGGAAGATCAATCAGTTAATCCGGTTCAGGGGACAAATAGTGGCAGCTACTCAATTTGGACTTTTTCAGCGCCATTCAACTGGACGGGGATGGGAAGCGGTGAATATGCCTCAAACCGGTGAACGGCTTGTAGACCTTTTTTCAAAGCAGGATACCCTTGTTATTCTGAGCAGAAATTACCTGATAAAAAGTGTTGATTTAGAACATTTCGCGACCATAACACTTCCCCCACCTGAAGGATATTCCAAAAGCGCGGGTATGTTTATTACCCTTTGGGAATTGCACAGCGGGGAACTTTTCGGAGCAATCGGGAAACTGATGGTTGATTTACTCGGAATTGTAACTATTCTTTTATCTGTCACGGGATTATTACATTTCTTTTTACCAAAACTGATCAGACGCAGGAAAAGGCGGACAGGGACATCAGGGAACCTTCCGGCAACTTTCCGGCTTAACCTCCACTGGCACAATTTGGTGGGCTACTCATTCGTTTTATTTCTGATGATCAATACATCGGCTGGTATCTTTCTGCGCCCCCCACTGCTCATTCCGATTATCAACAGCAGGGTGGGAATTATTCCGGGGTCACATCTCGACAACGACAATGCCTGGTCAGACAAGCTGAGAAAAGGAACATGGAATCAGCAACTGGGCATTTATATCATCTCCACATCAGATGGTTTCTATGCAGTGGATGAAAAACTGACCGGTTCAATGGTGAGATTCTCCGCTCAGCCACCTGTCAGCCTGATGGGATGTAACGTATTTGAGCCGGTTGAAGGAACCAGGTATCTGATAGGTTCCTTTTCAGGGATGTATACCTGGGATGCTATCAGCGGAGAGGTAACCGATTTCTTTACGGGAAATGGTTACCAGCCGCCAGTAGGTATGGCAAGACCGGTATCTGACCATATGGTGGCCGGATATCTCCGTGATACCCAAAACCGGCAATGGATTTTCGATTACAATCTGGGTATAGAAGCCAAGGATAGTGGTTCAGTGCCAGACATGCCGTTATCGGTTAAAGAAAAGTCTCCCATTTCGCTCTGGAACCTTTCACTCGAAATCCATACGGGTCGGATTCTGGAACCATTTATTGGAATGCTTTACCTCCTTTACATTCCAATTGCGGGTATTTGTGTGTTAATGGTTTTAATCAGCGGCTTTTTTGTCTGGTTCCTCCCCAAACGAAAAAAAAGAAAGAAGGAGAATGTTCAAAATAAAAAGGACATTGAAGTTTCCGTTTTAAAATAAAAACAAAAAGAGATTCAGAACAACTCCTTTTTCGTATATTTAACATTTTCGTATTATATGCGAAAGTGGAAAACTAAAAATGGATTTGAAGTATTCCGGATTATTTCCGGGAGAAGCAATGTTTATCTGATTTCAACCCCAAAGGGAGATATTCTGGTCGACACGGGGTGGAAGTTTTCATTTGATGGTCTGCAAAAGAAGATTATCGCAATGGCATTGTTACAACCGGTTTCTTTTCTCATCCTAACGCATACCCATTTTGACCATTGTTACAATGCTCATTTGATCCGACAGCAGGAAAACTGCAAGATTTTGATGAGTGAACGGGAGGAGGCTTATACCCAATGCGGATATACCCCCATTCCGTCAGGGACATTAGCGATAACCAAAATATTATCCCGTTTCGGGAAAGTGATCGGACAAAAATGGTTTGGTTACCCCCCATTTCATCCTGACCAGTTAATTAAGGATGAACTTGATTTATCCCCGGAAGGATATGGCGTTAAAATTATAAGCACACCCGGTCATTCAACAGGATCGATATCTGTGATCATCGATCATGAGATTGCTGTAGTTGGGGATACCATGCTGGGAATATTCAGAAAATCCATTTTTCCCCCTTTTGCAGATGATGTTAATGAAATGATCCTAAGTTGGGGAAAACTGCTAAAAACTGAATGTCAGATCTTTCTTCCGGGACATGGGGGAGCAGTCACAAGGGATTTGCTGCAAAGGGAATATGAAAATTATAACAGGAAATGGGACATTTTATAATGTCCTCTTCTGAAATAGCTTGACGTAAAAACGAGTTATTATGGAGAAGTTAACACCAAACCTTACCGATAACATGGAAGGTTTTATTCAGGAAAAAATTGATCTCAGCCGGTATGAAACGAGTTTTCGTCGCTGGTTGGTTGCAGAGATTGAATCGGGGCGGATGAGCTGGCAGGATGCCCGATCTAGGTTTCATTTTTCTCACCGTTTTGATACATTGTACAAGCTTTGGCAGGAGAAGTACAGTGATGATATTGTTCTAACTTTGCCCCTTATGAGTGCAAAAGACAGAACAAACAATCAGGAACTTGAGAAAAGGATCAAGGAACTGGAAAAGCAACTGGAACTAAGCCAGATGAAGATCGTGGCGTTAAATACGGTAATCGATATCGCTGAAAAAGATTATAAGCTTGAAATAAGAAAAAAATCTGGTCCCAAGCAGTGATTGTACTGACGCAGATGTATCCGTCAAATACAATGACGGAGATTTGCGGATTGTTTGGGAATAGCCGTCAGGCCTGGTACGATAGCCAAAAGAGGCATGCTGCCTCTGATATGCAGGAAGTTTTTATCCTTAAGCTAGCTAAAGAACTGCGAAAGGAACACAAACGAATGGGATCAGAGAAACTTCATCATCTGATCTCCCCCAGCTTAAATGAGCATGGCATAAAGTACGGTAGAGATAAGTTTTATAACTTGTTAGGAGAGCATGGTCTACTTGTCAGACGGCGCAAATACCGTCCGGCAACGACCAATTCCAACCACTTTTACCGCCGGTACCCCAACAAGATAAGGGACTTAAAATTGGATAAAGCGGGCTTACTTTGGGTAAGCGATATCACCTATATCCGTACAAATCTGGGATTTGTATATCTGTCACTTATCACAGATGCCTACTCGAAGAAGATTGTTGGTTGGTGTCTTTGGCCCGATTTGACTAGCACCGGAGCACTAAATGCGCTTAGAATGGCTGTTGAAACAGAAGATTTTTCATCCGGGTTGATCCATCATTCAGACCGTGGGATTCAGTACTGCTGCACCGACTATGTCGCCTTTTTACAAGGATCAAAAATTGATATCTCGATGACCGAAAACGGTGATCCATATGAGAATGCTATCGCTGAACGGGTCAATGGGATATTAAAAGATGAATATGATTTGCATACCACTTTTACAGATTATCTTCAGGCAAATGAGGCAGTAAAATCAGCAGTAAACAAATACAATAATCAGCGTCCGCATGCGAGCTGCGACTACATGGTCCCATCTGAAGCCCATCATACTACAGGAGAGATGAAAAAAAGATGGTATCCTAAAAAATGGCAAAAGTCATCTAACCATGCTATTGAAGATGCAAAGATAACCTGACCGGCCCCGCCTGCAGCAAGGACAAGCCCTTCGGGTTTTATGAAAAATCTCCATCCGCCCAAAGAAGGCGGATCGTATTTTCCCAAAAATCCTTGCAACAGACAGCCTGTCAGATTTTTCAGTGCATATCAAAATCATGGAACAAAAATCCAGCATTTAAAGGCAATCTTGTATTAGAAAACAGGAATATAAATTAAAATCTGACCTAAAATCAGGAACAAAATCTAATTCTGAGGCAGGAACAGGAATAACTAAAAACCTATTGTAGGAATTAGGAAAAAACATCAAAAAAAAGAAAAAATCAGGAAAAAGGTAAATAAGCAAATAACGAATCAGAAATTAATTCTATGTTTGTTTTCTATTCCACAAATTAGTATCAATCCTGTCAAGCTATTTTAGGGAAGGTCATAATCGCTGATTGAATAATCAAAGTCAATAACCGCTGACAGGAAATCCGAGACCACATAACCAATGTCGGTGACCATCTGATCCATGTCGGTGACCATATAGCTCATGTCGGTGACAACATAACCGATGTCGGAGACCAGATAACCCATGTCGGGCACCACCTGGCAGGTATCTGAGTTCACCTGAATCATGTCGGAGTTTACAATTTTTAAATCAATCTCCGGATAAGTAAAATCTAATTTTTCTGATTATCTTAGAGGATTCACATATTCAATATCAGAGGGCGATATTGTAAAGCTGAAAAAATGTAATTACTTATTGATTTATAATTATTTTATTCGAAGTAATATATATAAAAAATTCATACTATTTTTTTTTGTATATTTGGTTAATTGAGTCATTAATTAACTAATTTTTTAATTATCATGAACAACATTCAGATGAGTAGACTTAAGATGAAACTTGGAATGCGTGATTATTTAAATAAAAACGCAGCAATTACAAGTACCCTTCCAACCTTTGGTGTACTATTCCCGCAATTTAATGACAATCTATCCCGGATTCAGGTTTTAAGTGAGCAACAGCAGATTAACAAATCGGGTATTTCTGACCACAAGAAATTATTACGATCTGATTTGGTGGTAAAATCGCTCGGCATAAGTCGAAAAACCGAAGTTTATGCCAAAATGAACAATAATCAGATCCTGGCCAAGGAGGTGCATTATTCTGAGACGGAATTAAACAAATCATCAGATTCGGAACTAAAAGATAAAGCAGAGGTAATCTGGGATAAAGCGAATACAAACATTTTGGCATTAGCCGAGTATGGTGTTCATCCTGAAATGTTAACCGCACTAAAGAGTGGGATTGATTTGTTTAATGCTTCAATACCTACGACGCGAACCGGAAAAGCTGAAACAAAGCAAACCACAGCCCAGTTAGCCGGCTTATTCGATGCAAATGCTGACATACTGGCAAAATTTGATCTGCTTGCTGAGGTTGTAAGGTTCACTCAACCTGAATTTTACAGCGGTTACAAAGGAATCCGTAAGATTATTAAAACCGGAACAGGTTCACTGGCATTGACTGCCAATGTCAGGGATGCATCCACCGGTGAGGGGATTAAAGGAGCCAAGATCACCTTTGTCCTTCAAAAGGAAGAATTAACCGGGATTAATGCACGGATTGAAGCCAATCTTGTGAAAACGACATCCGAAAAAGGTAACTTTACCATCAAGAGCATAGCCGATGGGACCTATATCGCAACCGTAATAAAAACAGGTTATAAAAAACAGGTTGTTAATGTTGCAATTGCAACAGGCGACCTTACAAAGCTGAGAGTTCAGCTTGAAAAGAACTAAAAAAGCAGTTATAAATAACCTTTGAATTGGTTGTCTAAAAATGTGGTGTGCCTCTGTGTATTCTTTGTGGTTCTCAGTGTAATTAACTGTTTCACTGAGCAGGCACAGCGTTTCACAGAGAGAAGAAGCACAATTTTTAAAATCCTTACCAGATATACGTCCCGACAGCCCCTTTATCCAGAGTGGTGGAAACCGATTTACCCTTAAAGCAGATGTTGAAATTTTTCTTCATTCCGCTGTTATTCTGAACAATCAGTACTTTTTTGCCATCGGGTGTTTTAAAAGCGACATTGGGAAGGTTTTCAGATGAATCAGAAGCAATACGCACAGATCCCGGTCTGACGAATTTTGAGGCATGCGCCAGGATGTAGTAAGCAGGATTCCGGGTTATCGTATTTCCATTAATGGTGATGGTTCCCAGGCATTGGGTGCAGCCACCAATTGTATGAGGTTCGTTTTTCTGATCTGCCGCAAGATTCCATTCCAGCACTGTACGGCACCAGTTTCGTGTGGCGCCGATAATCAATGTTCGCACATGCCAGGCAAGATCGCCGGCAAGATTTCCCGGAGCACCTATCCATTGTTCAGTAAAGTAGAGGTTTTTATCGGGGTAGGCATTGTGGACCGGTGTCAGGTTTTCGATTTTACCTCCATAAAGATGAAAAGCCGAACCATCAACATACTTTGCAGCTTCAGGATCTTTTAATATTGTCAAAGGATAATCGGGACGGTCGGCATTATGATCATAAACGATGATTTTGGTTTCAATTTTTGCGGCGGCAAAAGCGGGACCCAGGCTCCCTCTGATAAACATTGCCTGATCCCCGGCGGTCATGTACATACTGGGATTATTGCCGGGATGCAGCGGCTCATTCTGAATCGTTATGGCATCGATATTTATCCCTTCAACTTTCATCGCCTGAATATACCGGATAAAATATTTGGCATAGGCATCATAAAATTCCGGTTTCAGGCTCCCCCCTTTGGAATTGTTGTTCGTCTTCATCCATACCGGAGCCGACCAGGGCGAACCCATCAATTTAATACGGGGATTGATGGCCAGAATCTCTTTTAAAACCGGAATCAGATCAACTTTCTCAGGGTCAATGGAAAATCGTTTCATGTCTGGGTCTGTTTCTCCATCAGGCAGATCATCATACGAGAAAACCCTGTCGCTCAGGTCAGAGGCCCCGATACTGATTCGCAGGTAACTGATTCCAATATTATTTCCATCTGTGGTAAATAACTCTTTTAAGAGAGCGCTGCGTTTAGCTGAAGCCATACTGTGAAGCAAAATTGCACTTCCACCTGTGAGACAATTTCCAAAACCGTCGATGGTCTGAAAAATTTGTTTTGCGTCAACGGTGATGGTCTGCTCCTGGTTTACCTGCTTAACAAAGTTCAGGGGACAATTTTGTTGCTGAAATAAAACATCATTTTCAGGACTTGTCAGCCAGACTCTGACATCACTTTTAGGAGTTTCTGAACAAATAACAGGATGTGCAGGAGGTGCGGCGGCAGGAACTAGGGGAAAACAAATCAGAAAAGTAAAAATTGCCGCTAAAAAGATCAAGGTATTTCTCATTTTATTTTTTATCCTTTAAAAGTACTAGGGTAATAGCAAATATAAATATTCAGATGATATCAAAAGCCCCGTCAGATTTGAAAATCTGACGGGGCTGATTTAACCTTTATAATTTGGCTCTCTGAATTATTTCACGGGAATATTCTTAAGAATTTCAACAAGAAAATCCCAGAATTTCAGTACAGAAGGGATGTTAACCCGTTCATCGGGTGAATGGGGAGAGCGCATGGTTGGCCCGAACGAAATCATATCCCAGTTGGGGTAAACAGCCCCCAAAATTCCGCATTCCAACCCGGCATGTATTCCCATCACTGCAGGGGTTCTCCCGAATTTTTTCAGATAAATCTCTTTCATTTGGGCAAGTATCTCCGAATCCATATTGGGTTTCCAGCCAGGGTATCCCCCATCGAACGACACCATCGCACCACCCAGTGCAAAAACGCTGTCCACCTGTTCAACCAGGTCATCTTTTGCTGTATCGACCGAACTGCGAAGCAGGCATTTGACAAAGATCACCCCCTTGCTCGATTTAATTGTAGATAGATTCGTTGAGGTTTCGACCATCCCCGGCATCCCGTCACTCATTCTGATAACGCCGTTGGGACATCCGTAAATCGCGTCAATAATATCATCCTGTACCCGCTCCTCTATCAGTGATTTTGGCACTTCAGCCTCTTCAACGGTAAACGTAAGCGTTGGTTCCACAGCTCCCAGCTCGTTTTTGTAGATCGATTCGTACCGTAACACCGCTTTTTTCAATAGTGAGATATTGTCGGTAGGTACAAGTACAACTGCATAAGCTTCACGGGGAATCGCATTACGCATTCCACCCCCATTGATTTCGGCAAGGCGTACATCCAGCTCCCGTGTCGCATGTTTTAAAAATCTGACAATCAATTTATTTGCATTACCTCTGCCCAGGTTGATATCCAGACCTGAATGCCCCCCCTTTAAGCCGGAAACAACCAGTTTAAACGGCGTTACATCCTCTGGAATAATCACCTCATCATATTCAAATTCAATATCTGCGTTGATCCCACCGGCACAACCAACATAGAGTTCACCCTCCTCTTCGGAGTCCATATTTAGCAGGATGTCACCATTCAGCCAGTTGGGCTGCAATCCGAATGCGCCTGTCATTCCTGTCTCCTCATCACAGGTAAACAGCGCTTCCAGCGGTCCGTGTACCAGGGTTTTGGATTGAAGTACTGCCATTGCGCAGGCCACACCAATTCCGTTATCGGCTCCAAGGGTGGTACCCCTGGCGCGTACCCACTCACCATCAATCCACGCATCAATAGGATCCTTTTCAAAATCGTGTACCGTACTATTGTTCTTTTGCGGAACCATGTCGAGATGTCCCTGAAACACAACACCTTTCCGATTTTCCATTCCGGGTGTGGCCGGCTTCCGGATCAGAATATTTCCTACCTTATCCTTTTCGGTCACAAGGCCAAGACTTTTTCCGAAATCCATCATAAAGGACTGAATTTTCTCCTCCTTTTTCGAAGGGCGCGGTACCTGGGTCAGTTTATAAAAATTTTCCCACACCGCCAGTGGTTCAAGATTTACTATTTCTTTACTCATAGCTATTTAGGATTTAAATTTTATGCAACGCTTTTAACTTTAACGATATTGGGTAATTCCAGACCATACCCTTTTTTCCGGTCTTCACGCTTCAGCATAACCGCAACAACAAGTGCCATTATCCCAAAGGAGGTAAAAATCAGCATTGGCAGTGTATAATCATAGGTCCGTTTGGTTACCCCATCAACCACCGTTTCACTGGTGATACAATACTTATCCAAAACCCTGCCGATCAGATACGGCACCCCCATCAATCCCCAGTTTTGGATCCAGAAGATGACTGAGTACGCGGTTCCCAATTGCCTTTCAGGAATAATTTTCGGAACAGAAGGCCACATTGCGGAAGGGACCAGTGAAAGTGCGATCCCCAGCATAATTACCAGGAAGGTGGCAAAAATCCAGCTGTCAATGGCAGGAATGGAGAACAGTCCATGAATCAGGATTAACATCGCAGCCCCGATTATCATCATTGTGGCGCCTTTCCCCTTTTTATCATAAATACCCCCAAATAAAGGGGTGAGAAACAAGGTCCCCAAAGGTAATAAACTTGGAATTATACCTGCCACTTCGGGCTTTAACCCATATTTATTGACCATCAGATCGGCTGCATACTTGATAAAAGGGAAAACCGCCGAATAAAAGAGGACACACAAAAGAGCGATCAGCCAGAATCCCTTATTTGACATGATCTCAAATATATCCCTTGCACGAAAACTCTCCTCTTCTGTTTTTACCCCGTTAAATTCAGAGGCCTCCAGTTTTTTGTCCATTGCCATATAGGCGAAATAGGAAATAAACCCGATACATAGCAGCAGAAGAACAACCAGAATCGGTGAAGATATCGTCCCAAAATATTTGGCTATTGGCACCGGCGTGGCAAGCGCCATCAAAGTACCGATCCGGGCAACTGCCACCTGTAAACCCATTGCCAAAGCCAGTTCATAACCTTTAAACCACCTGACTGTTATTTTGGAGACGGTGATTCCGGCAATCTCAATTCCAACCCCAAAGATGGCAAAACCCAAGGAGGCTATGGCAACCTGTGATTTAAGTCCCAAAATCGTTGCACCTTCAGGAAAGGTGGTGGATATTGCATAATATTTGATTCCGGCCCCAATGACCATTACAGCTGCCGACCCTAGTCCGGTAAGGCGCACACCAATTTTATCAAGGATTATACCTCCGAGGATAAGCATTAAAAAGAAGACATTAAACCAACCGTAGGCACTGGTAAAGGTACCGTAGTCGGTACTTGTCCATCCCAGCTGCTGCTCGAGCATAGGTTTTAACGGGGACATAAGGTCTGCAAAGAAATAGCCGCAGAACATTGTTAGCGAAACAATGGCCAAAGCTGTCCATCGGGCTACCTTGGAATCTCGAAGGGAATTCCTGATTATCTCAGTCATAGAAATTAAATTATAAGATTTTTAAACGATTTTAGTGGCGCAATATAATTAAAAACAGGTGATTTTATGATGACAAAAAATCATGAAAACAGCCATAAAGGCAAAAATTGAAAACAGTAGGGTTTGTCTTAAAAGGCAAAAATAAACCGCAAAGGTCACAGAGGAATTTCGCAAAGGTCGCAAAGACCATAATAACAACGACTTAACTTAGCGTTCTTTGCGCCTTCTTTCCGCACTTTGCGGTTATAATAGACTTTTTAGACACCCCCTACAAAATGTATATACCAACGTTTTAAATTTAATTACCAATCCGTTTAATGGCGCCTGTAACGGGATGATATTCAATTGAATATTCGCCGCTTGTCAATCCGTCTGAAATCGGTGAGACAACCCCAAACTGAGCCATTGTAAGGCGTGCCTGGGCTAGAACATCACTGCCATTGAGTACCCGTGCGACCACCAAACCGGGAATCCTGTAAAATAGTCCATTCGTAGAAGTCTCACCAGCAGCAGGTTTTGCTTTCTCCTCGCTGTTACGAACCAGATCAGGATTTGAATCCAATTCAAGCATAATTGGTTTCCCCGACACATTGCTCTCCGGCAAAACTCCCGAGGACGGAGAGAACCGGAATGCCACCAATGCCTTATTGGATTTAGCTTCAGGCACCACCTCGAAAACATATTTATGAGTCGCTTTAAATGATTTTCCAATAAAAAGAGCTTCATAGTCCCCGATTATTTTATCCAACTCCTCCACCATAACCTGGTAAGCTTTCCCGTCAGGAGGAAGTTTGTCATATTTTGCCGCCAGTGTAAGTGCCTTACGTTTACGTAGTTTCACAATGTCCTGTGCCGCTTCAGCGGCTTTTTCCTCAAACGTTTTCAATTTGTCACCCGAATGTTTGGTAGAGTCTTTCCCTTCAAGAAATGAATGCATCGACATTTCAGACCACAGTTCGCGGGGAATCTCCACCGTCGGGGTGAAATCTGATGTATAAGTTTTACCTACCTCACCCTTTACCCCACTGTTTATCCCAACGATGACACCATCGTCAGATAAACTAATCATCGATGCCACAGCGCCTGTTGCCTTATGCACCTCCGCAGGATCGGGGGTACCGAAAGTCTCCAGTTTCAAACCGGTGATTTTCCAATTCTCACCATCCGCCCCCTGGGCATTCTTAACTCCGATGTATTTCAGTGCATATTCGTAATAGGGTCCGTGGAAAAATTTCTCCTGCGAGACCTCTACCATGATCCGTATCCCGGTTCTTGGGAGAGAATAAATAACTCCCCCTGTAATCACCGCCATATCAGTGGCCCCTTTCTTCTTGTCTTCTTTGGTAATTGCAGAGAGGTTACTTACAATAAACAAAGCGGTTAATAACAGAATTGCGACTTGTTTCATTTTATCTTTATTAATAATTGGTTTCAAAATCTTTTAATCTCTCAAAAATGGATCTTTTTTTTGGCTTTCCCAATATCTGGGTCACTTTTAAGTATAGAAAATGCTTTCCCAAGGTAATCCGGCAGATCTCCGGCAAGAAGGGCCTCCTCCGAAGAACCCACCAATGCCAGATCACCCGAAAGTCCGTGCAGATAAACTCCAAGCAGTGTAGCTTCCCGGGGAGAATAACCCTGCGCAACCAGTCCGGTCAGCATTCCGGTAAGGACATCTCCACAGCCTCCTGTGGCCATCCCCGGATTGCCGGTACTATTGAACCAGCAACTCCCGTCAGGAAAAGAGATGGAAGTGAAAGCCCCTTTAAGAATCAAAATGACATGGTGGATCTGGGCAAATCTCCGTGCAAAGGATAACCGTTCAAAATCGGAATCCGCATGACCTGCCAAACGCTCAAACTCCATCGGATGTGGTGTCAGGATCGAATCAGCGGGGAGAAGCCCCAGCATTTCCGGATGTTCCGAAAGGATATTCAATGCATCGGCATCGATCACCAGCGGTCCATGATAATTCTGAAGGAGCAACTTAAATGCATTTGCTGTTTCCGCTGCCTTTCCGATGCCTGGTCCGATTCCAACAGCCTTATAACCTGAAAATAATGCGATACTTGAAATCAAATTTTCGGATTCATCCATACTAACCATCGTCTCAGGGAGCGCTGTTTGCAGGATCGGATTTCCACTTCG
>JAHEYS010000316.1 GCA_023251475.1 Prolixibacteraceae bacterium | reverse complement strand
ATCCTGAACGGTTGCTTAAGATTATTGAAGAATTTCAGCTTTACAGACTGGATGATTACTATAACAGTCAGCTTAGATACGGAGGGCCGGAAAGTCTTGCAAGGGATATGAAAATTTCATCCGGTTACAATCCTTTTGTGGCCAGACAGGTTGAAAAAAGAAATGGTTCAAGGGCATTTTTTGCAAAAAAAGGGGATTCATATGAGCAGATTGCAACAGAATTTTCGCTAAGAAAGGGGGCTATTTACAGATACAATGATGTTGCAAAAGGAGACAGCCCTGAGCCGGGTGAAATCGTCTACCTACAACGCAAACGGGGAAGCGCACCCCGTGGAAACAATTTTCACACTTTGAGAAAAGGTGAGTCGTTGTGGTCTGTCGCACAATGGTATGGAGTCCGCATGAGTGCATTATGCCGTAAAAACCGGATACATCCGGGGGAAGAGCCCGAAACAGGACAGCAGATTTCGCTTCGGAAAAAGGTAAGAAGGTAATGGCGGAATTAAAGAATTAAAGAATGATTTAAATGGAATCACATTCTTTAATTAACTTCTTCATTCGTTCATTTCACATTGTACTCACATGCGTTTGGAAAACCACGTAAAAACTCAGTTATTCCCATCCGTTTTTTACCCGAAAGCTGCAGATCCAAAATATGCAAAAAACCATCCGCACAGGCTATTTTGAGATATCTTTTATTATCACTCACGATCTCACCCGGTTGGTACTGGTGGTCCACCAGCTCCGTCTGAGCTTTGAAGATTTTTACGCTGATCTCTGTTCCGGAATCCTGAAAAATAGTCCATGCTGCCGGATAGGGGCTTAATCCCCTGATCAGATTATTGATCACTAAAGCCGGTTTATTCCAGTTGATCTTGCAGTCCTCCCTGAATATTTTTGGGGCGTGTAATCTTAACGGGTCAATTATATGCTGGTTTTGGGGAAGCGGAGTGACCGTTCCCTCTGCCAGGGCATCTATTGTTTTTAGCACCATATTTGCCCCAATCAACATCAGCTTGTCATGAATATCGCCAATGGTTTCCTCCGGTCCTACCGCGATTTTTTCCTGGAAAAGAATATTCCCGGTATCAATCTCCTGTTTCAGCAGAAAGGTAGTTACACCCGTCTCCTGATCGCCGTTAATAATGGCCCAGTTGAGAGGTGCAGCACCCCGGTAATGGGGCAGCAGTGAACCATGCAGATTAAAAGTGCCCATAGGTGGCATTCTCCATACGACTTCAGGAAGCATTCTAAATGCGACAACAACCTGAATATCTGCCATAAGTGATTTCAGCGACAGTATAAAATTCTCATCTTTAAGTTTTTCAGGCTGCAGCACCGGTAATCCAATTCCGGAGGCATACCTTTTAACATCTGACTGGTGTAGCTGCTGACCGCGCCCTGCAGGTCGGTCGGGTGCTGTGACGACTCCCACAACATGATAACCATTTTCGACCAGCGCCTGTAAACTCGCTACTGCAAACTCAGGTGTTCCCATAAATACAATCCGCAAATCTTTCCCGCTCATCGGTTCAGGGTTTGTTTTAATTTCAGACACACCATCCTACTTAAAGTTTATCTCAGATTAGTATTTCCCTTTGTTGCCTTCGGGAAATAGGGGCAGTTTTTACAGCCGTTTCCGCAGCAATAACCACGGTTTATCAGAAAACTTTCGGTCATTATCCGGTACCCTTCCTTTGACAAATGATAATCTATCCCTTCTCTTAGTTGGTCGGTATAATCACTTTTATATTCAATATTATCATTCATATTCCAACTTTTGCTATATATATCCCTTGAAATTCCCGGTTTTGATCCATTTCATTTAACTTACAGGGAGTGACCCATCCTGTCTCTTTTTGTCCTCATATAATCCTCGTTGTGCGGATTGGATTTAATGATAATGGGGATCGACTCAACCACCTGCAAACCATACCCTTCCAGCCCCACTCTTTTCACCGGGTTATTGGTCAGAAGCCGCATTTTCTTTACCCCAAGACTGCATAAAATCTGGGCGCCTACTCCATAATCGCGTTCGTCGGGATCGAATCCCAGGTGAATATTGGCATCAACCGTATCGATACCCTGCTCCTGGAGTTTATAGGCTTTAATTTTATTCATCAGACCGATTCCACGCCCTTCCTGCTGAATATACACAATCACACCTTTCCCCTGGTGTTCAATGAGCTCCATAGCCTTTTGGAGTTGTTCGCCGCATTCGCATCGCAGGGAACCAAAAATATCACCCGTGGCGCACGAAGAGTGTACCCTGACCAAAACAGCTTCCTCCGGCTCCCACTCCCCTTTGATCAGGGCAATATGCTCAACGCCGTTTGATTTCTGGAGAAAAGGTATTAATCTGAAGTTTCCATGAGAGGTGGGTAATTGCACCTCTTCACCTCTTTCTATAAGGCTCTCTTTATTCAGTTTGTAAGCGATAAGGTCGGCGATAGAGACAAGTTTAAGCCCAAATTTCTGAGCGATCTCATACAGTTCCGGCAATCGTGCCATTGAACCATCGGGATTCATAATTTCAACCAGCACCCCTGCCGGTTCAAGGCCTGCCAGCCTGGCAAGATCGACTGTTGCCTCGGTATGGCCCGCCCTGCGAAGTACCCCCCTGCTTCTGGCACGTAGCGGAAAGATATGTCCGGGTCTGCCCAGCTCATGAGGTTGGGTCAGAGGATCAGCCAGTTTACGTATGGTAACGGCGCGGTCGTGCGCTGAGATTCCTGTGGTCACATTTTCTCCCACAGCGTCAACGGAGATGGTAAATGGAGTATCATGGAGCGACGTGTTTCGCCCAACCATCATCTCCAGTTCGAGTTCTTCGCAACGCTCTTCGGTTATTGCGACACAGATTAATCCGCGTCCTTCGGTGGCCATAAAGTTGACCATTTCAGGGGTGATCTTTTCGGCAGCTGCTACAAAATCTCCTTCGTTTTCACGGTCTTCGTCATCAACAACTATGACTAATTTCCCATTTTGAAGATCTTCAACAGCCTCTTCAATGGTATTCAGTTTAATTTCGTTCATCTTAAAATTATATTAAGCTATTTGTCTTCACGCTCCTCCTCCTTCTTTTTTGAAAGTTTAAAAATTTTCCTGAAGAGATCGGCATAAGCGTTGATATTAAAAACTACCGAATCATTTGCGGCCTTGTAGGTTAGGAAGATTCCCGCCGGCAGAAAGATAAATGTTGAGAACCAGACCCCCTGCCATATTGATGCGACACTTTCACGTGAGAATTTCTCGCCGGTTGTAGTGATGATCCAATAAAATATAAACAATACAACTGAAATCACCAATGGCATTCCGAGCCCGCCCTTCCTGATAATTGCACCTAAGGGGGCGCCGATAAAAAGAAATATCAGGCAGGCTATGGCAAAGGTATATTTTTTGTGCCACTCAATACTGAACCGGTTTAAATTCCGGATGCTTAAGACAAGCATTTCGTCGGATTGCTGAATTGCGCGAACATTATTCCTTGCATTGTTCACCGCTGAACTAATGATACTCATCCTTGTTAATGATTTAACATTGAGCAATACAGAATCGATGCTTACCCGCTGGATTAATTTCAGAGGCTGGATAGAAGTAGTGTCTTTACGGGCAATTCTGGCGACATGGGTGGACAGCGGGGACAAATAATTTAAGGCAAAGGCATGTTCTATTCTCCGTTTCTCCAACTCCTTACCGATTGAGTCGACAAAGTAGACGATCTGGGCATTATTTAAGGCACGGTTTTGATTGCGGAAAACACTTTCATCTTTCCGCTCAAGTTCCATTCCATGCAATAAGGTAAAAATCGATTGTTTTACAAATTTGTCAGTTCTGGATGGGTAGGTCGTTTTTCTCCTGTCCCTGGGTTGTAATTCTGAATGTGTTTGTCCGTTAAAAAGATTCAGGATCATATATTTTTTATCCTTCGTAATCTTCATGGTGCCGGAATCGGCCACCGTAACAGTCACATTTCCCTTATCTTCAGTATGATCATAAATCATAATGTCATAAAGCATATCCCCATTTGCAGATTTTCTTCCAACTTTGATGGAATAATTATCAATCTCGTTGGAAAAGACCCCCTCTTTCACGATAATCTCAGGACGGAGCTGCCTGATGCTTGACATCAAAGCAATCAGTTTTTTATAGGAAACAGGGATCACCTGGTTATAAAAGTAAAATGATCCGATACTGAGGAATACAGTAAGGATAATAAGGGGCTTCATTATACGGTAGAGTGAGATACCGGCAGCCTTCATTGCCAGCAGTTCGTTATTCTCTCCCAGGTCGCCAAAGGTCATAATCGATGCAAGGAGCATGGCCAATGGGAGGGCATTGGTCATCAGCATGGCCATTGTATAAACAATGAATTCCAATATTATACTGAATTCCAATCCTTTACCTACAAGCTCATCAAGATAGACCCACAAAAACTGCATTAACAGTACAAAAAGGGAGATGATGAGTGTGACAAAGAACGGCCCTATAAAACTTTTAATAATATACAGATGTAGTCGCTTCATGCAATGGGTTTCTGAAACGAACGCAAAGTTACACCTTTTTTGGAATTTGGGGTATTTAATTCTACGACCCGATCATATGTTTCAATTTTGCAACCTGAGAAGTCCAAAGATTTCGGGTGTCTTCGGCATCTTCATCATCAATATTGTCAGTGACGATCAGCGCAACATCACCTGTAAGTTCATCCTGTATGATATTGAATCCAAATTCATAGCCGGGATCCATGTCCAGCCAGCGGAAGGAAATTAATACATTTGGCACCATCATCAGTATTTCTGCCTGCTGTTCTGTGGTGCCCCAAATAAAGGTAAAAATCTTACCTTCAACTTTCACATTATCGGCAAACCATTCTGCCATGCCGGAAGGGGTACTTATCCGGCTGAACAAAACCGATGGGGAAGTTTTAAGGAAGAACTCCATTCTGATCTCTTTCATAAGTAAAACAGCTTTAAGCGGTAAATTTAGTTTAATCTGATCGACAGTCGCAAATTAGTTATTTATTTAGTAAATCCAATACTTTGGATGATCTGGAAAAACAAAAATTAAAAATATTTTAAGAGGGGTTGTCATAAACCAGAAACGTATTATCTTTGCACGCTCAAACCATAAAATATGGGGAGAATATTTGAAATGATGGCGAGGTAGCTCAGTTGGTTAGAGCGTCCCGATCACAATCGGGAAGGTCACCAAATGACAACTACAAGTTTATTGAATATAATGGCGAGGTAGCTCAGTTGGTTAGAGCGTCCCGATCACAATCGGGAAGGTCACCAAATGACAACTACAAGTTTATTGAATATAATGGCGAGGTAGCTCAGTTGGTTAGAGCGCATGATTCATAATCATGAGGTCACCGGATCATCCCCGGTTCTCGCTACAAGAAGAGGAGTTTACAATTTGTATTCTCCTCTTTTTTGCGTAAATTAGGCTATATATTTCCGAGATGGCCTATTTTACTTCCAAATCAGAAGCATTAAAACGGGAGATTTATTTGAAACGGATGAAAAGCCGCAGTTATCTGGAAAATCTCATATCGGAATGTCAGGCTAATCAGGGTGTAAACCTCGTTGGTTAGAGCGTCCCGATCACAATCGGGGAGGTCATCCCGATCTATCGGGATTCTCGCTACAAAAAATAAAAGGGTTGCAAGTTCTCTAATTTGCAACCCTTTTTATTTTGCGGACAGTTTGCGTACCTGCGCTTGAACTATATCTCAACTATTGCTTAGTCTGATGAGAATAATAATTGCGCAGAAATTCAGTCATATGTAACGATTCACCAATCCTGATGACAGCGTGACTATATTTCAGCTATTAGAGAACAAGCATCCGCATTTTTTTCAAGTCAGTTATGCCTTACAACTGAGTCACCCATCAGAAAAAACCAGCCGAATCATCTGATTCAGGAACTAAACTTTGATAAATATTTTTCTGTTGTACAGAAACCTTAGCAGAATCAGTGAAAAAGCAAGAGAGACGGCCGTCGCCAAAAAATAGGCCCATTGTTCTCCGACCATCAGTGCGATATTGCCTCCGACCACTCTTTGCGCCGGACCATTGAAATCGATAAGGTTTCTGGCCATATAGATGGTGATCGGATTTACCCCTATCCAGACAAACAGGGTGGTCCATTTTTTGTAACCCCTGATATCAATCAGATAATAAAAAATCCCCATCAGCATCAGACTGAACCCGCCACTTACCAAAACGTAAGTTGAAGTCCATACCTTCTTGATAACAGGGAATTGCATTCCCCAAAGATACCCTGCAACGACAAGGGCTAAGCCTCCGCCAATCAGGCAGATAAGCCGTTGGCGATCTGACAGTTTCGTGCTTAGCAATACCCGGGCAGCGAAGACGCCCAGTAAACAGGATACAGTAGCGGGGATGGTCCCCATAATGCCCACGATATCCCACAAACCGCCGGGGCCATTTTTCTTCCCGGGGAGAAATATTGAATCGATGTACTGAGCCCAGTTTGACTCCGGTGTAAGTGAAATCAAGCCGGTATCCGGAACTGGTATAAAACTGAACAAAATCCAGTATCCGATTAAAATACAGGCTGAAACTATGACCATCCCACGAAGCTCCAGATGGATGAATATTATTCCGGTGAATAAATAGGTGAGGGCCAGACGTTGTAAAACGCCCAGGATCCTGATGTCCGGCCAGACGTTTGAAAAGCCTCCATAATAGATGAATCCCAGCAGGAAGAGCAGGATAAATCTTTTGATCAGGCGGCGATAGGCAACGGCCTTCCCTTCGTTCTTTAAAATTTTCTGCAATGAGAAAACGACTGACATACCCATAACAAACTCAAACAGCGGGAATATCAGGTCATAAAAGTTGAACCCGATCCATTCAGCATGATCCAGTTGAGGAACGAGAATGTTCTGTACCCCTTCTCCAAACAGTTTAACGATGGCCAGGGCAAGGCCGGTCCCACCGATAAGCCAGAACATATCAAAACCGCGTAATACATCGACAGACAAAATACGTCTGTTTTCAGACTGATTTTTTTCCATGATTAGTTTTTTGAAGCAGAATAACGCAAATGTAGGGAAATATGATCAAATTTTTCACAAGTAAAACAGGGATTGCAACTTACTCAAATAAAATCATTCTTGACCGGGGAAATGGCAATCAGCCTTAATAGATACTTCGCCTGACCGTAATGAAAAATCAAAAACGAGCTGGAGTATTGTTTAAAAGGATAACAGACATTGCCAGATAAACATATTGCCAAAGGAATCCACATCTTCCCATATTTGTTTCACCAGGGTTTCGTTTCCGCTGATTGAGGGAATCTCCTTCCTTTTTTCTTCCCATGGAATACATAACCCGGGTTTCACCTTCGATTTCATGTGATTTGCCATGCCGTAATCCAATCCAAAAACGGCCCCAGGAATGGGAATGTTCTGTGTATCAAGATTAAGCAAAGGGGCCGGACTACCTGAGTAAACGCCGTAATCCCGGGTGAAACTGGTCATTACCTGCATATTTTCTATCGTTGCATCGTTCTGAATAATCGCGCTGGCATCCATGATATAACCACCATCCCGAGCCACTTCATCGATTACCTTTTTGCAGCGTGCACGAATTTCCTTGGGTGTTCCGTACGACAATAATGTGTTGGGAATTCCGCCGCTCAGACAGAATTTATGTCCGATTACCCGGTTCGTCCT
>JAHEYS010000315.1 GCA_023251475.1 Prolixibacteraceae bacterium | reverse complement strand
GTAAATTTCAATTGTTTGACGTTTGCATCCCCTTCGGCGAGCAGTCTGTTAAACCCGGCATCCTGTTTTGCCTTATCGATTGATTGTGCCAGCAGTTTTTCGGCTTCAGCCAATTTAGTCTCAGCTGCGGCATCTTTGGGACGGATAACCAGGGCAGACTTAAAGTTGTTGATCCCTTCGGCAAATTTCAATTGCTTGACATTTGCATCCCCTTCGGCGAGCAGTCTGTTAAACTCGGCATCCTTTTTTGCCTTATCGATTGATTGTGCCAGCAGTTTTTCGGCTTCAGCCAGTTTAGTCTCAGCTACAGCATCTTTTGGCCGGATAACCAGGGCAGACTTAAAATTATTAATTCCTTCAGCAAATTTCAATTGTTTGACGTTTGCATCCCCTTCGGCGAGCAGTCTGTTAAACTCGGCGTCCTGTTTTGCCTTATCCAATACCTGTGCCAGCAACTTCTCAGCATTTGCAAGTTTAGTCTCAGCAGCAGCATCTTTTGGCCGGATAACCAGGGCAGATTTAAAATTGTTGATCCCTTCAGCAAATTTCAATTGTTTTACGTTCGCATCCCCTTCGGCGAGCAGTCTGTTAAACTCTGCATCCTGTTTCTCCTTATCGAGGGCCTGTGCCATCAACTTCTCAGCATCTGCAAGTTTGGTCTCAGCAGCAGCATCTTTTGGACGGATAACCAGGGCAGACTTAAAGTTCTTGATCCCTTCAGCAAATTTCAATTGTTTGACATTTGCATCCCCTTCGGCGAGCAGTCTGTTAAACTCTGCATCCTGTTTCTCCTTATCCAGGGCCTGTGCCATCAACTTCTCAGCATCTGCAAGTTTGGTCTCAGCTACAGCATCTTTTGGCCGGATGATCAGGGCAGACTTAAAATTGTTGATCCCTTCAGCAAATTTCAATTGTTTGACATTTGCATCCCCTTCGGCGAGCAGTCTGTTAAACTCTGCGTCCTGTTTTGCCTTATCGATTGCCTGTGCCAGTAGTTTTTCCGCCTCAGCCAATTTAGTCTCAGCTGCGGCATCTTTGGGACGGATAACCAGGGCAGACTTAAAGTTGTTGATCCCTTCAGCAAATTTCAATTGTTTGACATTTGCATCCCCTTCGGCGAGCAGTCTGTTAAACCCGGCGTCCTGTTTTGCCTTATCCAATGACATTGCCAGTAGTTTTTCAGCCTCTTCAAGCTTTGATACTCCAATTGGATTATTAATGCTGACCTTTAAGGCATTTTTATATTCCAGAATTGCCTCCCGATATTTTTGAGTTGAAACATCTGCATCTCCAAGTGCAATGAGCCTTTCAAACTCACCTTTGTTTTTAGCTTCATTCTCAATATCTTTCATATCAGCCGCCAACTCCTTGAGTTTTTCAATTACAAATTTATCCCCCGGTTTAATTTTCAGGGCTTCACCATATACTCTGTAAGCATTTGGCAAATCTGGTTTTTTCTCATATTCCAATGCTTCAGTCACTTTTTGACTGAAGTTTTTTTCGATGATAATTTTTGATGCATTGTTTATTTCATCCTGAATAATCTGGTCATCCACAAAAATTTCCGAATCAAAATTATCAAGCTTGCCGTTTGGTGAATAGTATATTTTCCCGATTGTCTTCCCTTCAAAACTTAACTTACCAGCGCCTTCAATCTTTTTATAGAGCGATACAATAATTGAAAATGGGGGAAAGACGCTGTCCTTCTCCCATACATTGCTGGGAATTACAGTTGATATTTGTAATTCCTTTTCATAGTAACCATCTTTAAAAACTGCAATTTTATACTCCTTAAAATAGGATAGTTCAAGATCAAATTTACCAGTTGAGGTGATTGTAATTGTTTTCTCTGTTTGTTTTGAATCCAGGTTAATAAGACTTACGGTTGTACCCTCCGGATTCCCTTTATCCATTTTTACTTTGCCCGGAACCTGAAAATATTTATATTTTGCCAAACCTGCAGCTACTTTCCTTGATTGCCCCTGGATCTGATAAAAAAAAAGTATGAACAAAAAGGGAAGAAAAATCTGTATAATTCGAATTTTCATAAATGAGCTAATTTGAAATATCTTTTGAAAATTTATTTTGAAAAAGTAAGCCGATAACAAAAATACGATATTATAGCAAAAAACCTATTCACATTTCTCCTTGTAGTTCAGTCTGCTTTTTCGTAAACCATAGCTAAAGTAGAGCATAAGGCCGATGGCGAGCCAGATTCCAAAGCGCATCCAATTGGTGATTCCTAATTCACTCATCAGGTATAAATTGGTCAGAAGTCCCAGTACCGGGATTAACGACCAACGTTTTCTGATCGCATAAAAAGTGATGATCAGGGAGACCAAAATAAAGAGAGAATAGGGAATAAGATGTTCTGAATTAATGAATTCAGTAAATAAATTTATATAAAATATTTTATTAATACTGATCAACAGATCTGATCCGATGAATGCGAATAGCACAACTAACCAAACAGGCATGAGAAAATAGCGACTATTGATATAAGGTACTTTGAAACCCCGGTCATGCTTCCCCCTATTGCCATGAGGATTCAAGACAAGAATTCCACCTGAGACCAGGATAAAGGCAAAAAGTGTTCCAATACTTGTCAGGTCAGTCACTTCGGTGAGGTTCATAAAAAGGGCCGGAACAGCAACAAGAATGCCAGTAATGATAGTTGAAAAAGCTGGTGTCCTGTATTTTTTATGAATACGTCCAAAAATTTTAGGAAGAAGGCCATCCCGGCTCATGCTCATCCAGATACGTGGCTGGCCCAGTTGAAAAACCAGCATTACACTTGCCATTGCAATTACTGCGCTTAAAGCGATTATTCCGGAAAGCTGATGAAGGTTAATCCGTTCAAAAACAAAGGCAAGCGGATCTGCAACGCCCAGTTCACTGGATTTGACCATCCCTGTAAGAACCAGGCTTACTGCAACATATAAAACTGTGGTGATGATTAAGGCCAGAAACATGGAAACCGGGATATCTCGTCTGGGATTTTTGCACTCTTCAGCAGTAGTGGAGATGGCATCGAAGCCGATATAGGCGAAGAAAACGCCTGAAACACCTTTCAAAACCCCCTTGATTCCGTCCGGGGCAAAAGGGTGCCAGTTTTCAGGATTTACGTAAAAGGCGCCAACTCCGATTACAAGAAGTAATATCCCGATTTTAAGCAAGACCATGATATTGTTGGCTACTTTGGACTCACGAATTCCTATATAACAGATCCATGTAATTAAAGCCACTATTCCCAATGCGGGAATATCAGCAATGATCCGAAACTGCCCGATTACAGGTGCTGATATCCATGAATTATAGGCTTCCTGAATTGAAAGATTCAGGTTACTCAGAATTTCGCCTTTGCTTAATAGCTCAATAGCTGTGTTATAGCCCCTAAGAGAGGTGAGATAATCTGTGGTAAGATAACCTGGCAGATGAATTCCTAAACCATCGAGCAGCCCAGTAAAATAGCCGGACCATGAGATTGCCACGGCGATATTTCCAATCGCGTATTCCATGATCAGATCCCAGCCGATTATCCACGCCACTAACTCTCCAAAACTGGCATAGGCATAGGTATATGCACTGCCACTGATGGGTATGGCTGAGGCGAATTCAGCATAACACATCGCAGAGAGGCCACAGGCAAATGCTGTAAAAACAAAAAGCAGGGATACGGCCGGTCCTCCGCTGGCGGCAGCATTCCCAATGGTGCTGAAAATTCCGGCGCCGACAATAGCAGCAACACCCAATGCAGTAAGATCTACAACACTGAGATTACGCCTCATCTGATCACCACTTTCCGAGTGCCGATCAGCTTCCCGAATGATATGGGCAACAGACTTTTTACGGAATAAATTGGAGAACCTCAATAAAAAAAGATTTGAGAGTTATTTCTGTTATTTTACAGGAGCATAAAAACACCTTACCGGTGAATTGATTTTCCCTTCTGTGACCAGTTTTTTAATCATTTTATCAATCTCTTTTTTGTCAATTCCAGTAATTTCTGCAATTTCCCCACCTTTTAATGGTTTTCCTGCATTTTCAATTGCCTTGAATACAATTTCCTTTGTTTCCATAATGAGTTTATTTTATTTAGTAAGTAATTATATATCTGCATCTTAATGTAATCTGACAAAAAATTCAGATTGCAATAAGTGGATATTTTACAATTTTGATAACCTGTTTAGCAAAAAGTGATCGGCCAGGACGATGGCTGCCATGGCTTCCACGATAGGGACAGCCCTCGGTAAAACGCAGGGATCGTGGCGTCCTTTTGGATTAATGGTTGTTTCATTCTCCCCCTTATCAATTGTCTTTTGCTCTTTTAAAAGGGTTGCGATTGGTTTGAATGCCACACGCCAGTAGATATCCTGACCGTTGGAGATTCCACCCTGAATTCCGCCGGAATGATTGGTAAGTGTTGTAATCCGGTCCCCGTTTTTCACAAAAATATCGTTGTGTTGTGAGCCTGAAAGTTCGGTTCCTGCAAATCCGGAGCCATATTCAAATCCTTTTACGGCATTGATACCCAGCATCGCATGACCCAGATCGGCATGGAGTTTATTAAACACCGGTTCACCCCAACCAGAAGGAACACCTGTAATTAATCCGCTCACTACACCACCCACCGTATCGTGATCTCTTCCAGCCTCCTCGATGCGGGCAATCATTCTGAGTGCAGTCTCCGGATCGGGGCATCTGACAATATTTGATTCGGTTAGCGTCAGATCCAATTCCTGATATGGTTTGTTCAGCGATACCTGCCCAACCTGCGAAACAAAGGCATTAATCGAAATACCCATGGTGTTTAACAGTTGTTTGGCAATTGCTCCGGCAACAACCCTGGCAATTGTTTCGCGTGCCGAGGATCGCCCTCCGCCACGGTGATCACGCATCCCATATTTCTGATCGTAGGTATAATCAGCATGTGACGGACGGTAAACATCTTTCAGATCATTATAATCTGAAGAGTGCTGGTCCTGGTTCCTGATGATAAAACCGATCGGAGTACCCATTGTTTGTCCCTGAAAAATTCCTGACAGGAACTCAACCTTATCACCCTCACTACGTTGAGTAGTAATATGAGACTGTCCCGGTTTACGGCGGTCCAATTCACTTTGAATGAAATCCAGATCGATTTCTAACCCTGCCGGACAACCGTCAATGGTACCGCCAATTGCTCCGCCATGGGATTCGCCGAATGATGTCAGCCTGAAAACTCTGCCTATTGTGTTCATGTTCAAAAATTAATAAACCCGAAGTTTTCACTTCGGGTTCATAAAAGTAAGTTATTTTGTCAGAATCTGAAAGATGAGATAAAATTTTTAGTGGCAGCCACAGCCTCCACCATTTTGATCACTACAGCTTCCGCTTTCACAGCTATCCATTTCGCCTTCTCCGTCTCCACAGCTTCCGCTGCCGCATCCGCCGCTGCCACAACCACAACCCGAACTGTAAATTGAACTCAGTTCTTCTGGTGTTGCATCGCGAACCTCAAGTACTTCACCGGTAAAAAAGAGGTCCTCGCCAGCCAAAGGATGATTGAAGTCCATCTGAACTGTATTCTCATCTACAGAAACCACAAGTCCATCCATTCTTTGACCACTGGTTGACATCATCGGTACACTATTCCCCGGTGTGATCAATTCTTCATCAATCTTACCGTCAACCATAAAAATATGCTTCGGAAGTTCTACAATAGCCTCTTCATTTACTTCACCATAAGCATCAACAGCGGCAATGGAGATTTCGAAAGTTTCATTAATATTTTTATCGGCAAGCCCGCTCTCAAACGCAGGTAACATTGTTCCAGAACCATAGAGGAAAATAAGCGGACTATCCTTCCCTGCTTTTTCAAAAACCTCACCATTTTTCCCGTCCAGCTTTAATTCATAAGTGACGGAAACCATTTTATCTTTTGCAATTGTCATAATCTGTTATTTAATCTAAATATAAGGACACAAAGAAAACACGTTATTCTGTAATATACAATCTTAAATAACGGAAAAGGGTAAAAAAAGTTCTGAATTTACTAAAAAAATAATATAGCCGTGCAACATCAAAAGCATAAAGTAAACTTCAAATCGATTAAAATGTTTGCTTAACGGGGTGTAACTACTTCATATTTAAAATTATCCAGACAAACATAGGCAGGAGTATTCATCCCCCAGGTGCCATTATCTGTGGATGAAAACCTGAAGGTGATTTTATTTATTTTTCCAAGTGGGGCAAGATTGAAAGTGGTCCATTTATTGATAATAAAATCCTTTGTATTATCGTCAGAGCGGTAATCGGCAAGGTAGAATTCAACAGATTTAACCGAGTCACCCGCTGCATTAAAACCTATCGCAGTCATCTTAAACCAGTCTTTGTCATTCCCTGAGGTCCCCCCAAATTTTTTCGCAAATGAATTTGAATCGCCATTTTTCATAGTAAGTGCTGCATATGTTGAATTACAGACACTTATACTCTTCGGGGTATATTCAATACCGGTTGCAAATGTTGCAAACGCATCAGCTCCGAACGGGGGATAATAAATTGCAAATTTATTGGTTCCATTTGCCGGATCGTAAACGCTGTATTGATTGCTATAACCTGAAGTGGCGATGTCACCCTTCTGTGAATAGACAAACCCATCCCACGAACCCCAGCTTGAATTATAATTGTTTTCGAATGTCACACCAGAAGATTGAAATTTTCCTGCGCCGTCTGAACCGTTCCAGTATAATGAGGATCCGGTGTTCAGGTTTTCGAGATCAACCGTTTTGATTTCAATTAAATCACCTGTTTCCTTTTGGCATGCTGTAAAAACCGACAATCCTAAAGCAATTGCAATAAATTGATTTTTAATGTTTTTCATCTTAAAATTTAATATTCATTGTTAATTTATAAAGTATTTGCGTAATCCGGCAATACAATCGGGACACAGACATCCTATGAAATTATCCGCAAGGAATTTTCTTAAATTAGAGTTTATCGGTTCATTAATGCACCAACACTCCAAAATCTGATCGTTTCGACAGATGAACGATTCATTACAGCGCGGACAAACTTTTTCCATAACGGAAGAATCAAATTTTAATTTGCCGACTTTCTGTTTAATAGATAAAAATGAATAACAATGAATTGCAGTTCACTTTTGCTATTTTTCCCGAAAGCAAAAAATAATACAGTGATTCTCGGCAGGTATTCTGGCTCGCCTTCTTTTTGATTGCCTTCCCATAAGTCATTGTTGACGAACAGTGGCGTGCGGTTCAAAAAGTTTTTTACAAGGCTTACAGCTGCGGGTACAGCTCCGGTATTGCACCGGATTCCCTTTTCATTACCCATCCCCGGCAGGGAACAGGTAATACCGAAAACCGGTCAAAGATAGGTAATCTGAATTAGAAAGGTCCGATGATCCAAAAAATAATAAGGATAAAATTGGATTTTTTGTTATTTTTATTCCTGAATAAATTCTTCACTTTATGGATCAACGGGAGGCTGAAAGCAGGATGAAATATCTTCGGGAAGAGCTTGATAAGCATAATTATAACTACTATGTTCTGAATAATCCTGAAATTGATGACTACACTTTTGATCAGATGATGGCTGAATTAGTCGGGTTGGAAAGTGCATTTCCCGGTTTTTTTGACGCTGCTTCACCAACACAGCGGGTAGGAAGTGATCTCAATCTGGAGTTTCAGCAGGTCGCCCACAAATATCAGATGCTCTCTTTAGCGAATACCTATTCTGAAGA
>JAHEYS010000314.1 GCA_023251475.1 Prolixibacteraceae bacterium | reverse complement strand
ACAGCAGCCTTTCCATCAGCAGATTGAATAATATGTCCGTTTGCTTTTGGAAGTTTATTTTGAATACCGGTCAGAATCAGCATACCCCGGTAAGACGCATAATCATGAATCCGGAAATTGTGCGAGGCTACCGGACGGATTTTCGCATACCCGTCAGCATTTTCGGCTGGTAATTCATAAAAAGTGCCGGCACAATTAAACAGGTCACGTTCGGTCGCCACTTCGCGACAAATCCGTAAAGTAGCGTGGTCAGTCAGTGTGGCATATTTGGGATCACCTTTGGGAAGCCTCCACCGGCGACCACGATTATCGGTCACTATGACTGAAGCATTGTCAAAAGTGACCACCTGCTGTGGAACTGCGAATTTTTGACGGATAAAAGTTGCCGTTTCAGTATCCTCTTTTTTAACCAGGTACATCAGGGAATCGAGTTCATAATAGCCATTTTCGGTGAAGCCTTTATCTGTGACTGTGCCGGCCAAAACTCCAAGTTTGCGTCGATTGTTACTCAAACCCCATAGCAAACCGCCACTTGCAGAACTCTCCTTCACACCGGCAAGTCCCTCAAAGATCGGATCAGGATTAGCGCCCCGGAGCTCTTTTGCACCATAATAAAAATGGAGGGTTGCCTTTGTGGCATTATCCGGGGAAATCCGCACCCATTCCCCTTTTTCGCTGGTCTGGAATGGAATATTAGCCGTTTCACCTGCTTTGAGAGAGACTGTTTTAAGCGTTGTCCATGAATTATTACCCTTATTGTCTGTTTCGAATTTGAATGAAACCATTTGATTGCCCTCATTTTTTAACCATGCTGAGCGGAAATCCCATCCTGCAAACAGGAACGGCTCTGAGGTTTGTCCGGCTTTAATCTCTTCTGAAACCCATACGGCACCTTCAGCAGTTGTTGGGCCCAGCTGATCGGGTTTTTCAGGTGAAGTAAACCATAAATTGGAATTGGATTGTCCGGGACCTTCAATATTTCCTTTCGCTTTGCGCTTATTCATAAATTCCTTGTTCGCCGAGTCGTCGCAGCCAAACACGAGCTGGTTGTTCCACCGGGTATAATCGCCGATCACCTTTAAATAAGCTGACCTGGGACGAATTCCTGCAGAGTTGACCGAAGAGAATGTCTCAGGGAAACGCCAGAACATTCCATGCATGGTCATCAGAAAATCGGGTTTGCCGTTTACCCCAACGTTTCGGATGCGCGGCCATTCGGTATTAAAGCCGTGCGCACCGTCGTAACTATGGCTTGCTTTTGGCAAACGGAAGAAACTCCATTTACCATGATCGCGGACACCCACCAGAAGGGATTTAAAATCCCAGCCGCTTGCCCAGATGGGGTCGGTTTCAGGATGAGTATTCCCGGATATTCCGCCGGGACCGGTCACTTCGGTAAACTGGTTACGGCGAACTAATTTCCACTCTTTGCCGTTCCATTCCATCAGGGCGCCCGACTCGATATCAAATTTTGACATCGCTTCCTGGCTTGCCTCCCCATTATTGGAGTAGACCATCACCCCTTGTCCTGAATATAATCCCTTGCCGTGTGCGCCTGGCAACAGCGAATTGAGAAGCGCCATCTCCCCCTTTTTCAAAAGGTGATTCCCATCGGGGTAAAGGGTAGTCACTTTTAAAGTTTTAACATCCACTTCATAAAATCCCTCCTCCATGGTCGCATAGTAAATTTTACCTGCAGGATCGGTTAAATGCCGCGCATTGCCGGTGTGACGACCGGGCATCACGGTGTAGGGGATCACCCGTACATGGCGCATGCTGTCAATCACATAAGGACCAATAAAAAGCTGGTTGCTCTCCTTGTGAATCATCCGGTTGGCAGGTGTGCCGCCAATACTTTCAGTTCTGACTGTTTTAACCAAATCTGTGGTTATTTCATACAGCTTATCGGATGATCCCATTGGGAAATGCTCCCCATAACTGACCACCCATAAACGGTTTGCCCATGGGACAACCGCACCCGTTCCACACTCGCCCTGCAAATTATAGTTGGCAAGATGCGGATAAATACCGCTGAAATTTTTTGGTTTTACCTCCCCATTCACCTTACACACAGCAAGGAGGGCAAACACAATCAGAAAAGTTACGGACAATCTCATCTTTAGGAATCCTCTAATTTATTTTAATTGAAATGGATATTTTAACACCGGCAATTTCTGTTCGATCCAGTGGTTATATTCGTCATAACCGTTTTCCTGGCTTTCCGGATCGCGACGGAATATTTCTCCGGGTATCGGGTACCAGTTGATGCTGCGGTTCTCGTCGGTATCGGAAATACTGCTTTTAGCGCTCTCACCGTTTCCATTGGCTGCGGTGACACTGAATTCGTAGATCTTCTGATCTCCTGCCAGCTTAACGGACGCTTTCCGGTCATTTCCTGCATAGATCTTTTGATAATCTGAAGCCCCCTTCACACGCTGGTAGAGTGCATACTGTTCTGCTCCAAGTACCTGACCCCAGGTCAGATTAACCTCATTACCTGTTTTTACGGCGATTAATCCTTCGGGCGCATGTGGCTTATTGGCAGTAGGATAGATCGGGTAATCGTCGGAAGGTTCACTGATGCCGCCTTTCCCTTTGGCCAGGATGCGGACGTGAACTTTCTTCCCTTCGGTTAAACCGGATAGTTTGTAATTTGCACTTTGAATCCCCTCTGCGATGTTACCCCATTCAGCTCCTCCGTCCGTGCTTTTCTGAATTGAATAGCTCGTAGCGCCTGGTACCGGACTCCATTCCAGTTGACTCCATGTAGCAGCGCTAACAGAACGTTTGATTTGAGGAGCCGAAGGGATAACTCCCGTACTGGTCCACTGCCACAGATGTTTACCAGCCGGAACCCTAACCGAAAATTTATTTGTACTTTCCTGATTCAATGAAACTTCTTTCCCGTCAAGGTAGAAAACCAGCCCTTTGGGCGCCTGATCCAATGAAAATTGCACTACAGTTTCTTGCCGAACCTGAACAATTCCTGAAAATCCATTCGAAGAATTCCGTAGGCTCATCCCTCCGGATTGGGGTAACGTTGAAAACTGCGCGGCAAGACCCGGGATACCGATTTTCTTGCCTTGAAAAACGGCTGCCTCAAAAGTCTTTTTATCGGCCGATTGTCTTAGTAATCCGGCGGAACCTTCAAAAACCAGTTTATCCTGATTAAACGCCAGATTATGGTCATCACGTATTATCCATTCCGTTGAGCCGTCAGGCTTTCCGATCCGGTATGCCGCTCCGTCCAATACCGGTTTAAGTTGTTTTTTATGGGTCACAAATGTGAGAAAGTCACCTTTCCCGTCATAATAGCGACCTTTGGTGTTCAGTTCCCCGTTATCTTTGTGGTAGGTACTGTTGGATGGCTGAATGTTCGCATCAACCCCTTTGATACCCGGTCTGAGCTGCTCAATTACCGGAAAATCGTCGTCTTTCTCCACGAACCAGGAGAGCCTGCTTTCAACAGATTTATCTTTTACATCATCCAGAATGACAATATAATCGTTGCCTGACAACAGGACACTGCGCGATTTGTATTCGGGAGCGGCCTCGCCATTGGCCTGGATAGAGGCAAACTGCGCAAACCCGAAATCGTACAGCGGATCGGTGAGATCATTCCGTCCTACGCTCCGGTAATCGCCAATGCAACGATAGCTTTTATCTTTTTTCACCCCAAAATTGGTACAACGTTCGGTATCACCCATCGGGGCATCACCGACATCTTCCATTCCGTTGTGACTGAACCGTTTTCCATCCGCATAATAATAGATGATCCCGTTTCCGCCCTTGCCGGCACGTCCCCAGCGGTAGTTTGGCCCATCGTCGATCTGCTGTAAATGGACATACATCTCACCCGGCTCACCGAAATTCTTACGAAGATTAAAACCATATCCGGTAAATTTTTCAGATTTGAGATGGGGATTGGTCCCTCCGGGATGACTATAGACTGTTTTTGCAGGTCCGTCCCACGGATCAGGTCTTCCGACTTTAAATTCGAATCCAAGGTCATCAGGTGAAGTGACCCAGAAAAAATGTTCTGCAAGGAGGGGATCGTAATAAAATAACTCCTGACCCAGGGTGTACATGAGGTTGGATGGGGACAGTCCACGTGAGTGAGCTCCCTGTGGCGGGTTCACACGTCTTCCCTTTTCGCTTTTCAGGGGCGATGTGAGTCCGTTTAAAAGCCAGTCGCCATAAATGGAGATATTGGGTTGGAGCATGCGGTTTTTACCGTCATAAAAATGGTGGAGCAAAAAACTTGTCTTAAGCGTTGGACGTAAAAATGCCCAGGTATAACAACCCAGATTCTCGGTCCAGCGACCCCCTTTTGCCTCCCAGGCGGGTTCCTCCGGACGGGTATGATACCTCAGATTTAAAGCAATTGATTTCTCAAAATGGTCAGCCATCTCTTTAGCTTCGGGATGATCCGGGAAAAGGAATGCGGCCATCCCTGGAACCCCTTTAATATCGGCCAGAAAATTCGGATGGCCGCTCAACATGTTACGGATAGGCATGAGTGTCTCATCCATAAATACATAAGTCATAAACAGGTAACAGGCCCTTGCCTGCCGGTATTCCTGCTCAGAGAGTGTTGACTCGGCATGTTCAAATAACGGGGTGATATTATCATAAAAGGTTCGCGTGCCAACAGGGGAAGGCCCTTTTGACCGCTCACCTGCCTCAGCCATTCCGCCGGCGGTCCGTTTGAGGTTGGACATTAAATCCTTGGGATTAAATTTGGCTTCCTGAGCCGGCAATTTAAAAAAAGCGGGATGGGCTGGTTTCCCCGACGGATAATCCAACACCCAATCCTTTGTTTTATTCAGCGAAATCCAGCCATACCAGCGTCGCAGATAATCGACATAGACCTGTGGCGCATTCGTACGGTTTGAAACCTCAACATCTTTTTTATGGGGGTAAACAGTCAGTGCAAGCGAACGTTTCCCGGTCACAAGCGGAAAACTCCAGTAAAAGCCATTTTTGTAGTAAAAATGAACCGACAGATTGTCTTTACTCGACCAGATAGGATATTCGGGATCGACCCATTTTTCAAAATCCTTTATAAAAAGGGCAACCGTTTGTCCGCTCTTTTCACTCCAGAATGCCGCTGAAGGCAGATTCCACCAGGTCATCCAGTTGTGATAAGGGGTGATCTTGAACGGCAACAGTCCGTCCGGAAGATTTTTTTGATCATAGGGCAAATCGGGATGCTTAATAGCCAATGGATCGCCATCGCTTCCGCCAATTTTTTCCCACGTAAAACTTTCATAACCCCGTTTCTCCTTATATGTCGGAGCGCCGGGACGGTTGGGGCAAAACCGGTATTCAGGCTGGAAACCGTTCCAGTCGATCTTCCACGCCAGGGAGTCGGCCTGGGTAAAGCCGGTCATGTTCTCTTCTGTTTCGAGGTAATCGATTCCGGCTATCAGACGCAGTTTAAGCTGAAAACTTTTTCCTCCGGCAAACTGGTAATCAATCAGGTATTGGACAAATAGGGGACCGGACGATAATTCACTCACGTTCATTTTCTGAAACGGCAGATTTGAAGGCATTACCGACTGACCCAGCCATTGTGTATCATTTCCAATTTGAAGAATAGGTGGAATCAGTTTCTGATAATTGCCGGCTGAAGGAATGCTCACCTTTAAAATCCCATTACCAAGCACCGTTTCCTGATCTTTGGAAATGACCGAAATTAATTTGGGTAAAGTGTTCTCCTTCAGTTCCGGAATACTTTGTCTTAGCGTGAGCCGGAATTCCTTTTTCGCCCCTGAAGGCAAATCGGATAAAAAGCAAAGGACAGCTTTCCCGATTTTCCCGTTGACCAATTGAAAACCGGTCAATTGAAAAGGGATAGCTTGTTTTGATACCCAATCCACCAGAACTATATCCTTCTGATTGACTTGTTCCGAAGTAAAATCGACCGGGTATTCGAGTAAGGTTAACGGCCATGACATATTGGGCAGATTCAGGTCATCTTTCAACACGATATTAATTCCCCCTTTTGACCATTTCAGCGGGGTCCGTTTTGCTTCGGGGAACGCAGTACTGGCCTGAGCATTCAGGATCATCAGCATTGCCATACTGATTAGCAAACAATTAATAACAGGAAGGCGGGTTCGTTGTTTCTCTCCAAATCTATTCATAACCATGTTTTTATATATTATGTTTCCGTTTAATTACTCCCTAAATTATCTTCTCATCAAATCACTTACACTTTTTATTTCCTTTTACTCATTTCCCTGATGATATTCGAACCAGTCAAAAAATGCTTTTGAGTTGGTCGATTGACCGTTACCTGTGGCAAACAAGCCAAGGTAGACTCCTGTAAATCCTCCTGCCGTTTCGGACGAAAGAAAGCGGGTATCGCACTTACCCAATTCCTTAAATTTGTCGTTTCCCTGTGCATAGAAGCAGGTATAGAATTCGCGTGATCCCACCACTTTTAACCTCACAGGGCCTGGTTTTAAGGAAACAATATTTCCCGATGAAAAATAAAATCCCCCCAAACGGTTGGAGAGGCTTAAAATCTTTTTGCCTCCCGCTCTTTTCACCGAAAGTTTATAGTGATGACTGTTATTCATATAAACGACCAATCCCGCTTCTTCATTTTCTTTGGAAGGATTGAATTCCAATTCAGTACCAGCCTCAAAGTTAAAATGCTGTTGACGTCGGCCAATAAAACTTGGGGAGTCAGCCACTTCCAATCCAACTTCGGTGGCTTTCAGAGATAAGAATCCTTTTTTGTCTGAGAAGGAATAATTTTCCCGAACAGGGTTTCGCAGATAATTCCATTCCAGACCCAGCCCCGAATCGTCAAATTCCGCACGTCCCGGACTTTTACTCCCCGTCACTTGCGGCAATGTTTTTGTTTTCATCTCCAACGCGATGGTTCCGGTTCCATTGACAACGGGCCAACTGTTTTCATCCCAGCGAACCGGTGCTAAAAATGTTTCCCGACCCAGAATATGGTGAAAACCTTTTGTGGGACGAAAACCCAGACAGACCATCCACCAGCTCCCATCGGAAGCCTTTACCAAATCGGCATGACCGGTTCCCTGAATCGGTGAACCTTGTCCGGACTCGTCGGCATGGGTCAATATGGGGTTTGCCGGATTGCTCATATAAGGACCCATTAACTCTTTACTTCGGGCGATGGTTACTTTATGCCCATATTCTGTTCCCCCTTCCGAGATCATCAGGTAATACAATCCGGCATTTTTGTAAATATGTGGCCCTTCGGCATTCCGGCCTCCTGTACCCCGCCAGATATGACGCTTTTCGCCAATCCTTTTTCCGGTTTTGATATCGATTTCGCTCATCTGGATCCCCATCTGCCCATCGGTACTGCAGACATATGCCCTTCCCTTTTCGAAAAAAAGATCCGGGTCGATCCCCGCCGGTTCCACATGAATCGGCTCTGACCATGGTCCTGCCGGATTAGTTGCAGTTACCATAAAATTTCCGCCACCTGTTGTATTAGTGGTGATCATGTAAAACAAACCCTCCTGATAACGAATGGTGGGGGCATAAATTCCTCCCGATGAATGACATTTTTGCAAAGGGAGCTGAGAATCACGAGTCAGACAGTAACCTATCTGTTCCCAATGAATCAGGTCCCGGCTATGAAAAACAGGAACCCCCGGAAAGTATTCAAACGAACTGTTTACCAGGTAAAAATCTTCGCCAACACGACAAACACTTGGATCGGGATAAAAGCCGGGGATCACCGGATTCAG
>JAHEYS010000574.1 GCA_023251475.1 Prolixibacteraceae bacterium | reverse complement strand
GGGGACGGAGTCTTTCCCAATTACCATTTTGTATTGCTGAATTGCCTTTTCTAATTGATTGTGTATCCAGAAACTGTCTGCTTTTTGGATATGTCGCTCCGGTAAAGAGACCTGAGCAGAGCCTGCCGGAAAGAAAAGGGGAGCGAGGAGAAAAGAGAGTAAGGCAAAGAGCTTCATTGTTTCTGTTGTTTAATTGGTTTCAAATGTTTCCGATGGCACAGGATTTGTTTAGTTGCAATTTAGCACTATTTTTTCATCCTGTAATCCCAAAGATGAGGCTTTTAGGCTGATATTCCCTTTTTTGCCCGTACTTTGAATAATCACCTGGCACATCCCGCTGAACGCCCGGCGCTCATGACCCTTTGCAGGTTCGGGGCTCATGGCATTTCCGTTGCCAACCCCCACAATTTTCCCTTCCCCTTCGATTTCAAAATGGACAAGATGATCAGCATCCGGAACCAATGTTTTGTTTTCATCTGTTATTTTTACCGTAATAAAGGATAGATCCCTGCCGTCAGCATGAATGGCTGACCGATCGGCTGATAACTCAATTCTGGCCGCATCATCTGCAGTTTTTACGATGTCAGCAGCTATGAGCTGGCCATTTTTATACCCCTCGGCTCTAAGGGTTCCGGCAACAAACGGTACTTTCCACCGGAGGCTTAATTTTTTAGTATTCGAAAAATTTCTGGTTTCCAATGGTTTATTGTTTAAGTACAACTTTACCTCATCGCAGTTGGTGTACGCAACAACATCAACCATTTGACCAGCTTTCCAGTTCCAGTGTGGAAGAAGGTGGACCATTGGCTCCTTGGTCCACTGACTTTTATAAAAGTAAAAGGCATCTTTCGGAAAACCGCAAAGATCGAAAATGCCGAAATAGGAGCTCACTGCCTGTTTTTCGTAGGGTGCAGGCTCTCCCATATAATCGAACCCGGTCCAGATATACATGCCCGACATATAAGGCCGCTCTTTAACTGCCTTCCATGCCTCTTCGCTTGTTGTTCCGCCACCTGCATCATCGAATGCGGAGGTCTGGCAATCGGGAAAGGTTTTTACCAGTGTGTCAAGTGTAAAATGATATACTCCGCGGCTATCAAATTGAGAGGTTGTCTCACTGGCAATATATTTCCAGTCGGGGTGTTTTTGCTTAAATTCATCATAAGCATCAATGGTATAGTTAAATCCTACCACATCAACGGCAGCGGTCATCCCTTTCTTTTCAGCATCTCTTGAGAAGTTGAAAGCAGAGGTTGTCGGACGTGTGGTGTCATATTTTTTAATGGTCCCAACCAGCTCCCTGGCAATCTCCCCTCCATTTGTACTCCCTGGAAACCATTGTTCCTTGATCTCATTTCCGATGCTCCATAAAATAACAGAGGGGTGATTCCGGTCACGCAGTACCATATCGGTAATTTCCCGTTCGTGCCATTCCTTAAAATAGTTTTGAAACCCAAAAGGTGCAGCATCTTTGCCAATATACCAGCAGTCGAATGTTTCATCCATGACCAGAAATCCCATTTTGTCACACAGATCATACAACTCCGGCGCCATCAGGTTGTGGCTGCACCTGATGCCGTTGCATCCCATCGATTTAAGTAATTCCAGCTGTCGCAGCAGGGCCCTGTCGTTGATTGCCGAACCCAGGCTGCCCAGGTCGTGGTGATTACAAACTCCCAGGATCTTCGTATTTTTCCCGTTTAAAAAGAATCCGCTGTCGGCCCTGAAAGCGATGGTCCGGATTCCAAATGTTGTCGTATAGGTATCTTTTAATTCTTTGCCCTGATAAACCGTGGTTACCAGTTGATAGAGATTGGGATGTTCCAAATCCCAAAGTCTTGGTTTGTTTACCTTTAAACTGGTACTTATGGTGGTTTTTGAGTCGGGAGCTGCCTTGCCGGATTGCGTCTGTGTGGCAACCTCCTTCCCGGAATCATCGATGATGGAGGAGGTAATTTTCAGATCACCCTTTTCATGCCGGTCATTGGCAATTGTAGTGACCACATTTACTGTTGCTTCCTTTGCCGAAACCTTTGGAGTGGTGACAAAGGTCCCCCACTGACTGACGTAAACCTGGGAGGTGGTCACGAGCCAGACATGCCGGTAAATGCCTGCGCCCGTATACCAGCGTGAATCGGGCTGTTTCGAGTTGTCTACCTTTACTGCGATCACGTTCTCCCCTTCCCGAACATAGGGGGTCATATCGTACTGAAAAGTGGCATAGCCGTAAGGTCGCGTTCCAAGCGGATGTCCGTTGAGGTAGACTGTACTGTTTTTATACGCACCGTCAATAATGATGAAGTATTTTTTCTCTTTCATCCCGGCAAGGGAAAAGTTTTTCCGGTACCACCCTATACCACCTGGCAATAATCCCCCCTGATGTCCTGAGGGGTTATTGGGTCTGAAGCTCCCCTCGATACTCCAGTCATGGGGCAGGTCGAGCTGACGCCATTTTTGGTCAGGGAAAGTGACTTGCTCTGCATGAGGCAGATCACCTAAATGGAATTTCCAGTTGGTATCAAAATTCTCCCGTCCTGCCGGTTGTGCAGATAGCCGGATAGTGATAAAACAGCAAAAAAGGAAGAGGCTGGTAAATG
>JAHEYS010000076.1 GCA_023251475.1 Prolixibacteraceae bacterium | reverse complement strand
AGAATTTTCAGCCAACGAAAAAGAGAGGATCGAAAGGACTTTATTATTGGCATCATAACTGCCTAAACAGGGAAAAGAGTGCAAGGGTGATATCCCGATTTTACTTCTGAACTTCCCGTCCACACGGAAATAAACTGCCTTTTCTGCAACTTTTAACCTGTTTTCAGGGATGTTATGGAAATAGTCATTGACAATCATTTTTTTCCCTTCCTTTTTATATGGAATAACTACGGTTACATAGGGCGATGCTTTCAGCATGCTTAATATCCAGATTGACAAGGCCCCGCTGCTTTTATTCCAGCAATTGTCCCCGGTATTTTTTAAACAGTTCACTGACTGATATCCAACAACACTAACAGATTTTCCAAATTCCATTCTTAAGTTTGCCATTATTTCGCTGTTGCCGAGAAGTGATAATGTACGGGTTATTTTTGCCTTAAATTTTGTACCTGAATAATTTTCAAGTTCAACTTTTTTTTCCAGGGTTACGCTCTCCGGGTTTATTCCTATCACTGTAAAAGGTTCGTGGTCCAGTGCCGCAGGAATTGTCCATTGTTCATGACCAACAGGACTCCCTTTTTTATAAAAAACGGAGAATTGGCCACCTTCAGGTCCCAGCCAGATACGTTCTTCTCCACCATAAGGATTGGCATGCTCATCGATTTTTGCTGAAGCAATCAAATCATAATTTATCCAACCATATGAATGGCCTTTTAAACCTTTTGATGAACTTGTCATAACCCTTCCCTGATATTTAGGAACCACCACCAATCTTGTTTCACCATTGACCAACTCCACCAGTTTTAGTTCTTTTTTGAGAAATGCTAAATCATATCCATATTCCCCTATTTTATAAGGTAGAATAGATTCCTTACTCTTCTTATCTGATGTCCTGTTCTTTGAAAATTGACACCGGGAGAATAGTACTGCAACTAAAAACATCCATATGACAATAACTGCTCTCATCTTCTTTAAATAATAAATTGCAACAAGGAATACAGTACATTCAATATTTTAACAATTCCCATATACCATCTTCTATTCCCGGCTCCGGAATTGTTTTTTCAATACAGATTCCGGTTCCTGCAGGAGGGGAGATCTTCTATATCTCACATGTCAATGTCAGAATATTAATTTGTATAATTTAAAGGATTTTCATCCTGCCACTCATTTACCCCATCTCTTATCCTGTTTCTGAAAGTCAATGTATCCTGGCAATGGAATGTCTTGACCCCGACAACGTACTTATATTTTAAGAAAATCTTTCTGTTCTGAAGCAACTTCGCCCGGTTAAAGATACTTGCCCCATCCGCCAAATAGGTATTGGATGAACCTGCTGCTGTACTGATGGCAATGTCTGTTCCATTCAGTGTTAAAACCAATTCCTTTTTAGTGGTGGAAGTCGTATTGCTATATCCATTTGATGAAAGAGCATTTGGTGCGAGTGTCGTCAGGTTCCAGATTTTAGTATCGCCCTGGTTTATACTGGTATAGTAGACAATAGGTTTTACGATTGTACCTGCTGAATCAACCGTAGTTACTCCGCCATGCAGATAATTACCAAACAACATATTCTCATATTTAATACCCACCTTGGCGGTTCTCATCGGTTCAATAATTGAATCGGCATCAGCTTTTGTAATGTAAAACGGAATCACATATTGCGGATACAAGGTTGCCGCATCGGCAAGAAAAGCAGCGGAGTCAACTTTTAAAGTAATTGTACCCGAATGCTGCCCTGCTTTGATGACGATTGTACCTGTATTACTTAAAGTATAATAGTTAGCCGGTAATGGCAGCAGGCTGGTAACCGAAGCCATAGGGGTTTTGATATAAGTATTGCTGTTTGCCTTCATTAAGGTCAATAAAGCAGGAGTGACCATACTATTATCCAGGATAAAACTGACATTTCGGTCAATTGTATTTTCCCTGACGCCTCCTAATTCTGCGCCAATCTTTACTTTCATTCCTTCTCCAACGACTACGGTACGAACATCCAGTGTATTAGGAAAGTATACGGCATCAAAGGTGTTGTCGTTTATATAATCTTTATAGCATGAAACCAGTGCTATGGATACTAATAGGGAAATAAATATTCTTTTCATAACTGCATTTTTAATGATTATTAATTCCAGCCGTTCCAGCCTTCGTTCTGAATAAGATTGCTCATCCTAAGCATCTCGCTGTAGGGTATAGGAAGGTACGCTGAGGTATATGAACGCGCTTCGACTACATTATTCAAATTGTAGGTATAGGTAACTGGAGTGCCTGCGACTTGTATGATAACAGCTCCATGAACCGGATTATTAAGTCCTGTAAGGTCTGTTGACCAGCGGCGCAGATCAAAGAACCTTAATCCTTCGAAACATGTTTCTAACCTTCGTTCGTTTTTAACTAATGAATCAAATGCATCTTTTCCTGCAGCGGCAACTTCAAGAAGGTAAGCATCTGGATTCCCGGGAACAACCGGTGAAATTCCATTTGCTCCCTCCTGTGTTTTCCTTTCGCGAAGGTATTGAATAGCAGTTCTGGCCGACATCCCATATTTTGTTATGTCAACAGGACCGACAACCTGATTGGCTGCTTCGGCAAATGCAAGACACATGTTTTCCCAGCGGATGAAGAATCTGACGTGCGGTTGCCTGCTTATTGAAGCATCGGTCCAGTTCAATCCCATGTAAACAAACTTCTTTATGTGATAGTTTGTCAGACTGTTACTCGATACAGATCCGGCCTGATCTTTACCACCGGTCCAGTTTTCAAAAGTATACATCACTGCACCAGTGTTATTCTTTTTAGCCTGAGCGGTGTTGTAAAAGATCGTACTGTAAAATCTTGGATCGCGTCCATTATAAGGTTTAGTTGCATCATACAAACCTCGATTCGCCGGATCGTCAATAGGATAACCGTTTGCCATCGGGAAAGAATTAACCAGCTCCTGAGTAGCGCCCATTACCCCATTCCCCTGGAAACCTCCCGGATAGAACATTCTTTCCATAGCATCATCATTTGAAACATTCCGGGATGCAATTAGTAATCCCGGAGCGTTAGGATTGAACCAGTTTAGATAGTCAACAGGTTTGAATCCGCCGGATACCGATGATGCACCATCCACATTTAACTTAAAATCAATCACTTTTTTTGCATTTGCTGCAGCGGAATCCCAACGTGCAACATCCTTACCGGGATTAAACCGGGGACTTGCCCATGTTAAATACATGTTGGCTTTAATCGCACGAGTAGTAATTCCATCGATACGGCCCCAGTATTTTCCGCCGGCGTAAAGCAAATCGCCTGAAACTTTTACTAAAAAGTCGCGGTAGGCAAGCGGAAGATATTGGTATGCTGAATCGCAATCGGCTTTAATCTGGGCAACGCATTCGTCATAAGTGTTACGGGCCAAATTAATTTTTGCGGTTGGATCTACCGGTTCTAAAATAATCGGAAAACCCAGCATCGTCCCGTTAACGCCTTTACCCCCGAATTTCTGGAGCAAGTCCCATTGGTACCAGGCGCGTAAACCAAAAGCTTCTCCCTGCAGACGGTTACGTACGAGGTCATTAAAATGTGCATCGCGCATAAAATGCGTATTAATTCCGCGCCGGTCTTTGAGAAACAAGTTCGCAAGAGCGATTGCTTTGTAATCCCTATCCCAGTAAGTGAGAAATGGATCGGCGGTTGTTGTAATAGAGCCGGTAGCCAACTTGTGCAATGCATTGGTTGGACTTGTTAATACGGCGTCATCCGTTGCGCCGTCAAGATAAGCGCCTTCATTGTTATTATAATTCGTGGACATGAGGTCGTAACATCTGGTTATCAGTCCCTGAACATCCTCCTGATGTTTCCACAGATCTTCACCTGTTATAAGACCTACCGGATAAGGATTCAGAAACTTCTCACATGAACCAAACAATAACATTATTAACGCTGATAGTAATAATATATTTTTATTCATAATTGTAATTAATTAAAAGGTTAATTTAATTCCGCAAGTAAATGTCTTGTACAACGGATAAGTTGTCACTCCCGAATCAATTGATTCAGGATCGACATTTTTAACTTTCGATAATGTTATCAGATTTGCTCCCCTTACAAAGAAGCGAACTCCCTGTGAATGGATCATCTGCAACTTTTTTCCAGGTAAGGTATAGGCGAATTCAACATTCTGAATTTTAAAATAACCTCCTTTAGTCAGCCAGAAATCAGAACTTTGAAAGTTATTGCTAACTTTATTATAGGTTAACCTTGGATAAGCCCCACCGATATTGTTCTTTACAAAATTGGAATAGTTGTTATCCCCCCAGCCATTCTGGAAATACGAATTTGTTAACGGGATATCATAAAATGCCGCGCCCGTTCCAATTAAAGACAACTCGAAATTTTTGTATTTCAGATCAGCATTTAGTGCATAGTATAAACGCGGGGTTGTGTGGCCAATAGGGCTTTGGTCATTGTCATCCACAACGCCGTCGCCATTCATGTCCTTATATTTCAGGTCGCCGGTTTTAAGAACAGCGTCGAAGAGTTGGGGAACCGCCAATGTTCCGGCATCGCTCGCGAATTTACCAAGGTAGGTCAATCCCCTATAAGTGTCGGCTGCTGTATTTACCCTGTATTGATAACTGTACCGATACTGAGGTTCATCCCATTTTTCGATTCTCGAATTTTGAACAGTCGCATTGCCTCCCAGAGTATATTGAAATTTCCCGGCTTTATCGGCAAATTTGAGGCCTGCCTCAATACCAAAGTACCTGGTTTCAGAGAAGTTGAGATATGCCAGTGAGGATGAATTACCACTTGCATATGGCATCACATAATCTAATGTTTCAATAATCCCTGAATGAAGATTATTGTAATAAGTAACTTCAAATGACAATTTATTATTCAGCATCAACCCGTCCAGACCTATACTGTACTCTTTCCTTGTCTCCCAGGTCAGATCAGGGTTCGCAGCTCTGGTTGGATATGCAACATAAGGAGTTTCATTGTTAGTACCTTGCCATTTTCCGGTAGAGTATGGACCGAAAATAGTGCTCGTACCTGTGGAATAACTATCACTGTAATGATAGGGAGCCCGGAAACCTTCATATCCGAGTATACCAGCTTCACCGCGCAGTTTAAGAAAATTTATAAATTTAAAGCCTGACATAAAGCTTTCCTCAGAGATCACCCAGCTGGCGCCTAAAGACGGGAACAATTCGTTCCTTTTATTCTTGGCAAAGCTATAAGTACCGGCATAATTCATTACTGCCTGGATAGAGTATTTATCGTTATAGGTATACCTGCCTGTCCATACTCCCAATTGTTCGCGCCTTGGTTCTGCAATTCCATTGAAGGAGAACCTGTATAAATAATAAGTCAAAGAAGATTGAATATTATTGGCGCCAAATATTTTTTCATAATTAAAGCTTTGCGTGAAAGCTAAACGCTGGTAATAATAATCATGTAGATTCTGCAATGATGGATTATCGATACCGTCATGCACTTTTGTAAGCGTTATCGGGAGCGCATCGGCCCCTGTGACGGGGTCTTTCGAAGGAGTGGCAAGGTAGGCAATATAATCCTTGGCTTTCCCCATACGAAGAAGGTTGAGTGCATCATAGCTCAAAAAACTTCGTGAACTAAGCCCCTTGGCGATCTTGCTCATGTCATAATTTAAAGCAATTTTAGCGGAAAACTTTCTTTCAGTCTCGTTATAATAGCCATTTCGTTCCAGGGCCGCGATAGGATTAGACCTGTAAAGGGATGAAACTCCATACCAGGGTGCGGCTAAAGTCGGATCATTGTTTGCATATACCGGGAAAGCTATAGGAGGAGTATTATTTATTTCCGGCAGGGCCGTACTTAACTCCAACAAATCCATTTGTGAACCTCCTTCACCAATAGTAGATGTATATCCATAATTTGGCGAACTGCGGTTGGAAAGTCCTGCGGAAATATCAAACTGAACCTTTATAAAGTCATTAATTTTCATGTCAATATTTGAACGGGCGGTTATCCTGTCATAGCCTGCGCCCGACCCAATCTTATAGATATCCCCTTCGCCATCGTATCCCAGATAAGATGAATATTGAACGGTGTTGTTACCGCCACTCGAAGATACATTGACCCTTTTGAACGACTTTGTGTCTTTGAGGCTCATACCCCTGAAATTAATGCTTGGACGATACATGTTATACGGGTCGTTCTTAGCATATTCTGCAATATTCGCATCATTGTAAAGTGGTGGCAATCCATCGTTTTGTCTGGCGGTGTTGTTAAGGGTTGCATAATCGGCCCCGGATACCCATTCCGGAAACCTGTCGATAATACTTACGCCCGCCTCAACATTAACATTAAAAACACGTTCGTTGATTCTTCCCCTTTTGGTTTTTATGTAAATTATCCCGTCCGCACCCATAGGCCCAAACATGGCCTTGGCAGCTATATCCTTTATTACAGAAACAGATTCAATTTCCTGGGGATCAAGCGGCATCTCTGTGATATCAACCGGAACGTCGTCGATAATAAACCTCATACTTCCTCCCCTTGAGGTAACGTTTATTTTCTCTGAACTACGATAATTTCCCATCCTCTCTTCGGCGCTCAGTCCTGAAGAACCATATCGCTCAGTAATCTGTAATCCTGGCACAAGACCTGTAAAAGCATTACGCAGGTCAGTGGAAGGATATTTCTCAAGCTGATCACTGTTAATTACATCAGTGCTGCCGGAAATAAACCGCTTATTCATTGTCTGATAGGGTAGAGGAACATTATCATCCGAAGTCATAAACAGCTTTGCTCCTTTGAGCTTGATTAACTTGTCCTGTAAAATGTCCTGTACCAAAGAAACATTCTTTTCAAAACCCGGAGCAGATACGGATACAAAATCCTCCGGATAAGCCATAAATGAATACTCACCATTTTCGCCAGTCTCGGCATGCAAAACACCTTCGCCTACAACCACTTTTGCTTTTGAAACAGGTTTCCCGTTATCATCAACAACTTTCACGATTGCGCTGATCATTTTACTCTTTTTCTCAATCCTTTTTTGTGCACTTAATGATCCTGTTATAAAAACACTGAGCAATAGAACACAGAAAAACCGGTATTTTTGAAATATCATTTGATTAAATGTCATAATCTTCAGTTTTTATAGATAAAATTTTACCAAACCTGGCCAAGATCAAAATTTTTCATTTTAAAGTAATCGACTTGCCTGAAGGGCAGATAATACATCGCATCGATCCATCGGCACTGGCGGTCGGGTGATAAAGTTGTACGTGTGTATTTGTAACCGGTAGGATAGGTTGAGGAGACTACTACTTTTTCTGCAATATTCCCAATCATCGGGCTGCCCATAGTAGCAGGGGCATCCATCCAGCGGCGAATATCGAAAAAATACTGTCCTTCAAAACATAATTCAACTTTACGTTCATTTCTAATCCTCGGCCTTAGTGCATCTGTGTTTGTTTTAAACTGATCCTGTACGGGAGCCATTTGCGCTGTAGTCCATCTGCCGGTTCCATTTCTGATTTTATTAATTGCATCGACTGCAGACATTGTAGCTCCGGGAGCCGCGGTATTTGGACCGTAAGCCTCGTTGGCAGCCTCTGCGTAGTTCAGGTACAGTTCACCAAGGCGAATCATCAAATAAGTGTATTGTATGGTAACATTATTTTTAACACTCTGACCACCCCATAGTTTTCTCTGATAATATCCTGTCCTCGTAATCCCTGAATAACCGGTATTCGGAATCAGCTCGGAACCAACAGAAGTGCCGCTTGATGCATCAAAGTAAATTTTAGCGGTCGTGTATCCTGGTATGGTGGCCGTATTGTAAATAATATCAATAGCAAGACGCGGGTCCCTGTCAGCAAAGGGATTCTGTTCATTGTAATGTCCCAGGGCGGTTGCAGCATCTCTTTGCGCCTGTGTGTTCAGCGGATCACCCCATCTGGTCTCAAAGCAATCAACTGCGCCCTGGGTAGGATCTATCCCCGCAAAGGAGCTTGCAGAGTTACCAAAAACTGCATTAAGTAGCATCTTATTAGGGTAAGTATCACTATATTTACTTGTTCCATAATAATTGGCCCATAATTGTTCGTTGGTGTAAGTTGTTCCCCAGTAATTTTTCGTATAGTCTACAACAGCTTGAAGAGAATAGCCGTTTTGCTCGGCTTTTTGAATTGCTTCCCAACTGGCTTTTGCGGCTTCTTCCCAATCTTTTATTCCAAGTTCGTTATTCAGTGGACTGGCGGCATAGAGCAATGCCCTTGATCTATAGGCCTTTGCTGTAACCCCTGACGGCCTGTTCTGATCAGGTGCATTGAGGTTTCCCGCCTGACCCGGTAGAGGGTCTCTGCGTACCTTTCCCGCTTTTTCAAAAAAGGTATAAGCGCTATCCATATCAGCGGCAACACGCACCATTGTTTCGTGTTTCGATAATCTGGGTATGTCCCATGAGTCATCATTGCCAAGAGGTTTTGTAACATACGGCCACCCCCCCCAATACCTGAAAAGTTCAAAATGGCTAAACCCTCTTATAAAATATGCCTGACCGATAAGATCATTTATATCCTCCTGCTTACCATCAGTAAGTCTGCCAATGTTTTGCAATAATATATTACAGATCCTTATATTTTTAGGAAACGGGTCCAATATATTTTTGCCGAAATCCTCTTGCATAATATCTCCCAATGGGCCCAACTTATAATATCCGGTATAGATAATACGGCCCATGTCAGCCCAGTCAGTTATTCCATCCATACACATATTCCCTGAAAAATCGATTTTCAAGGGGGCTGCATTCCAAACGGTGCCGTATACGTTATCGAAAAAGCTTTTGGTGTTCGTATATTTCGTAAACACTAATTCTTCATTCAATCCTGATTCCGGAGCTTTGTCCAGATAGCTTTCCATGCACGAGGTCAGTAAAAAAGGGCCCAGGCAGATACATAAGAGTAAAATTATATATTTCTTCATTGTCATCTGATTTACGAATTTTAGAAAGATAACTTAATACCTAATTTATAGGTAACCATAAGAGGATAGAATCCACGTTGGAAATCCTTTCTTTCGGGATCACCTTCAAGTAAATTAGTAAATGTCAATAGGTTATTGGCAGTTGTATAAACCTGCAAACTGGAAACACCTGATATTCGTTTCAGGAATTCTGATTTAAAGGTATAGCCGGCATAGACATCTTTTAACCGGAGGTAATCGGCATTTCTCCAGCTTTTGTTTTCAACTCTGATATTATATCCTTCAAGTTGTGCGCCGCCGCCCCATGAATATTGCGGCAGTCCCCCGGCTGCTGTAGTATAGTGAAGGGTTGCGTGGTTCACATTTTGATTGTCGGGTCTCCAGTAGTCTTTTTGCGCTGCATGTACGCTGTAGTCTCCCAATAAAAATTCGTATTCAAAATTATCATTGTATACGACATATTTGCCACTGTTCCCCTGAAGCATAAAGTTAAATTCAAAACCTTTATAGGAGAATCCGCTTGAAAACGAATAGGTAACAGGAGGATAATCGCTGCCTTTTATTGCATACTTGTCGCTGTTTGATATTTTGCCGTCAGCATTAAAATCAAGATACGCGTAATCGCCCACGTTAAGAGAGGTTATCGGTGCCGGAAGAGCGTAAGTGTGCATATCGTCAACCGATGTAATAAATCCCGAACCTACAAGCTTTACTCCGGACATCTGGCCTCCCAACGGGGTTCCCGCTACCTTAAGGTAATCAGGGGTATAAATCGGGTCGTCTTTATAAATAATGCGATTTTCGTTAAAGCCAAAATTTCCTTTAATATAATAGTTTAAGTTGCGGGATACCGTTTTATTGTACTCAGCTTCGATCTCAATACCGTGTTTTTTTAATGAGCCCAGGTTAAGTTCCTTAAATGAATTACCGACTAAAAAGGTTACAGTCTGAGGAGACAACAACATTTTAGTACGTTGTTCGTCAAATAAATCCACGCTAAGAGAAAAATTCTTAAAAGCACTTATTTCAATACCGAGATCCCTTTTCCTGGCTTGTTCCCACTGAGCATTTTTATTGGCGGCTTTATCTTCAAGGATTGTGGAACCGGAAGTATAATATTCGCTGATGTAAAGCCAACGGTTTGCAGCATAATCACTTCCAACCAAGCCATCGGAATAACGAACTTTCAGTTTATTCATCCACGGGAGAGCTTTTTTAAAGAATGGCTCTTCGGAAATGATCCACCCAATGGCCCCCGAAGGGAAGAACCCAAACCGGTTTCCCGGAGCAAACCGCTCAGACCCGGTATATCCTAAATTTACCTCAAATAAATATTTATGGGAATAATTGTAAGTTCCCCTCCCAACAAGCGCTTCGTTATAATAAGGGAAATCTGTCCCGGAGTTTTTTTGCTGACGGTTCATCAACACCAATCCGGAAACGGTGTGTTTTCCGAAAGTATTGGCATAATTCAATGACATTTCGTAATAAAGGTCGGTATAAAACGATGAAAGTCCTCCCACCTGAACATATTGCGGCGGCAGAGCATAAACTTCATTGGTCTGATTAATCCGCTCCCATGGATTTTGATCTATTACTCCGTCGTGGTTTGCGTCAACGCCTATTCTGTCATAGTATAACTTGTAGGTAGGGTAATAATAATCGGAATACAGCGTCTGCATATTGTAATAGGAGCTTGTAGAAACTTTACCTTTAAACGATAAACCTTGAAGTATACCGTCGAGTTTTTGGTCAAGGATCACGTCTGTGAAAACTCTCGAACCAGTATAAGATCTGAAAGCTCCCTGCATAAAGTTAGTATATGGATCACCAAAACGTTCTCCAAAAGGAGTTACACGCCGCCAACCGGTGGCTGTCGGATCGTCAAGGTCAGGCACCTCTTTCAACACCCAGTCAGGATAATAAGCGGGAAATCTTGTCCCCCCGGTCATGTATAATGCTTCCCAGGTGGCTCCGTCACTTTGATATGGCGTGTTCTTAATAGAAAGATCGCCACCCAGGTTAAAAGACAACTGGGTGCTGTGGCTCAGCGAGAAGTCAACATTTGCACGATAATTAAACTTTTGGTTCTTGAAGCGCGAGTCCAAATAACCCTCATTCAGCCCTTTAAAATAATTACCCTCACTCTGGAAACCAAGTGAAGAGAAATATTTTACAAACTTAGTTCCCCCGGAGATATTTAGATTGGCATTGGTAAGAGGAGCAAACGGCTGTGTTAAAATGTCAAACCAGTTAACATCAGGATATTGTAAAGCATTAAGCCGGGTGGAAGGATTGCGATACTGATTCAGGATTCCGGGGGTGCTCATAGATGAATACTGATTGTTATTCATGTAAGCTACATTTAACATCGACATCGTGGTATACGAATCGATATGTTCAGGAAGCCTTGTAGGTTGGACTAAACCATAGGAGGCCGAAAAATTCAGTACCGGTTTACTAAGTGTACCCCTTTTAGTTGTGATAATAAGGACCCCGTTCGCTCCTTTGGCGCCAAATACCGCAGTAGCTGAGGCATCTTTTAACACTGAAATAGTGTTGACTTCATTGGGATCGAGGTTGCTGAAATCACGTTCGACACCATCGACCAGAACCAGAGGTGCGGAACCGTTCCAACTCGATAACCCACGTACAATGATTTCTGCATTATTGTTTCCCGGTTCTCCGGTATTCTGGATGGTCAATACCCCCGAAAGTTTACCTGCAATAGCATTAGTAATATTTGTATTCCCTGATTTTACAAGGCTCGCATTGTCAACCACCGAGATAGCACCTACGACGCTTTGCTTTTTCTGGACTCCATATCCTACAACCACTACTTCCTCAAGAGATTTAACAGCGGTGCTCAGTTTAATATTGAGCGTCGTCAGACCAGTATAAGGAACTTTACTGGTATTAAAACCAATGAAAGAAAAAATAAGAATTACATTTTCATTGGGAATTTCAATTGAATATTGTCCGTAAATATCAGTTATAGTACCAATGGTTGTCCCTTCTATCTGAACAGTCACACCAGGCATGGGAATTCCTGTCTCATCTGAAACGATACCCTTCACTGATTTTTTTTGGAGCTGCTGATTATATATGTCTGTGCTCTTTTCAGTTACATTGAAGTTCACACCCATAAGGACATTTTCAAAATTAAGGTTTTCTGTGGTAGCTCTGGAGTAACCAAATGGTGAAACTGTGCAGATAATGACCAACACAAACAAGGTCATTCGTTTCATTCTCAACAGGTTTTCAATTAGACTTTCTTTGTGAAAGCCTAAATTGTTAAATTTTTTTTGCATAGATTTGTAAAGTTTACATATTTTATCATAACTGTAAATAGCGATTAACACCGGTAGACTCTAGCCAAGCCAGGATTACTTATTGTTCCAATACATTCTTTTGTAATCGTATAAGTATTTCACTTTAAATATTTGCCTGTAAAGACTTTGCTATTCTCTATGTTGTGCGAAAACTAAGTAAGACCAAATAAGGCTGGCATGACAATGCTTGTTGAATCTATCAGCACAACCACCTAATGGAGCATTGGATTAAAAAGCTCTGGTTTTAATTATTTGAATAATAGAATTGCGAACACGCTTTCTTTTCAAGTCTTTCTGTTAGTCAACCAGTGACTGCAACTAATCCATCTTATTCAATATTTTTAAAACTCCCTTTTCATATAACCTTTCAGCGGCAGGATCAAAACGTGAAGACCAGGGTTCATATCCACCCTCACTATAAGCCTGTTGGGTCGGCAGATATCCAAGAGATCCGTTGCAGTAACCGACGAAAAATGGATATTGGACATGAGTTCCCGATTTAATTACCTGCCCGATTTTATGAAACAATTCACCGGGGAAGGTTACCCATTCAAAATCATCGATCCTGACGACAGTGGTTGGAACGTTTACTGTAGTATGTCTAAAGTCTTTAACTACTTCATCATATTTCAACGGACAAACAATGTCCTGATTTGTAATCTTTATTTCAGATTTAATTGGAGAATCGGTCTTGATTTTGGTAAAAACATTTACGACTTCTTTCCCAATTTCCATTCCCAGCTGAGCAGTACTTTCCATATTATCCTGATAACCGTCAAGACCACCGACAAATCTGGGATTTATATCGCCGGCTGCACCCTGGGCGAATATACCCGTAACACCTGGAATTCTCTTTTCAATATATTCCAGCATGTTCCCGTTCCATTCAGGACTAACTTTATTATTTCTCCCCCCCAGTGATGTCCCGTGGCAGGCATAGTTTACAAAAACTGCTTTTGGCTCCCCCGACAATTTATCAATTCTCATAATGCCAACGTCACCATCAATATCTCCTTCAGGATTGGCGCCAAGTCGGCAAACACCAGCCATTTCCCTTATTTTTAAAGGATTATCTGTTTTGAATTTCCCATATGATTGGCTCGAATTGTTTTCATCGAAAGTTGAATACGATAGTGTATCCGCCATTATTTTTCTGCGGTTCATTCCAATAACAGACCTGCCGATTCCCCCGCCTATCTTAACAGGCTCAAGATCAGCGATTGCTTTCTTTACCGCCTTTATCACATTGCCGTTAAAATTACGGTACCATTCTGACCCGCTATTTTGTTTATCAAGAGAGGGCGCTGCATGGTTATGAACACATCCAAGCATGATATTTTCAAATGGGACATCTGTTTCTTTGGAAATCAATTTTCGGAGAGATTCATTTTCTCTTGATGAAATTGAGACAATATCACATTCAATAAAAACAATCTTCCTGATATTATCAGCAAACGTCAATGCCCTAATATAGATTTTCCCACTTGCGCCATCCGATGGACCAGTCCGACATGATTCATCATATCCCCCCATATACAAATATTCAGTCGGGGTTATGTCAACTTTAGCAATACCTGCCAGCAGCTGAGAGTTTTGTGAAAAACCCTCCTGAATAAAAAAGCTAAATAGCATTATGACCGAAACAAAGGTAATCGTCTTAATTTTTTTCATTTTTTCATTTTTTTATTTATTGTTTTGATTAATCTAAACACCTGACTTTAATCTCTTATTCCTGGATATTATCTTTTCTAATTATTACAGAAGCCACCATCTATTCCAAAGTTTTTGTAGTAATAATCAATTCAATGCACGTATTCTATAAAAATTGAATGTGTAAAGCGATAGCTGTTTCAGGAATATTATAAACAGTATGAGGTTGTTACAATTTAATAAATATTTTTTTATGGTAAAGAATCCAACCGACCAACCAGCAAAAGCATGTAAAAGCGATAGCATAAAGTAAGGAAGCATTAAATGGATCGGCAATTGGTATAAAAACAGAATCATAAATCCAATTATGAATAGAAACAGATCTTCCAGCCAATGAGGGAATGATCCTGATCCAAAAACCAATCGCTAAGAGTTCTGACAAGACGTATATAAAAATCGAATTCATCCCGAATATCTGAAATGGTTTAGCCCATTTCGTAATTCCTTTGATATCCGTAATCCAATACAGGATTCCCAGTAATAATGAAGCAAATCCACAGGTATAGAGAACAAATGAACTGGTCCAAAGTAATTTGTTGATCGGAAAAACAAGCCCCCACACATTTGCCAGTATGATTCCTGCAAGCCCCCAGAGAATAAGTCTTTTGACCGCGGTCAATTTAACTTCAGATTTGTCAATCAGATTTCCTGCCAGATAACCAAGTAAGATATTTGCGATCGAAGGAAATGTACTTAACAAACCGGTCTGATCGAAGCTAACTCCGCGTAGTACCGGAATATGATTAATTCCAAGTACGGCAGTATCGAATATCCGAACAAAATTTCCTTCCAGCGAGAATGGGAAATCACCACCAAACATCAGCAATATTCCCCAATACAGGAGTAAAATTATTGCAATAATAACTTTAATCCATTTCAACCGTACAACTAAAACAATGAATGAGGCAATTCCATATCCAATTGCAATCCTTGGCAAAACACCCATTATTCTTATGTTACTAAGGTCGAAACTGAATGCAGAACATGCATTGATCAATAATCCAATCAAATAGATTGCAAGGGTACGTTTAAGAATTTTGAGTGCGAGTTTCCTGTCGAGGGTATAATTATACCTCTTATAGGAATACCACATAGCAGAACCAACAATAAACATAAAAAACGGAAATACAAGGTCTGTGGGTGTACAACCATCCCATTTTGAATGAAGTAAGGCCGGATATGTTGAATTCCGGTTGCCCGGGGTATTCACCAGAATCATTAAAGCAATTGTTAATCCCCGAAAAACATCAAGTGCAATTAATCTTTTATTATTTTCCATTTAATTGAATATAAAGCAGTAGAATTTGATTTTAAATGAGACTGAAGGATTTTTTTTATAAAGAAGTTGACACGAAAAGTTAGACCGTTTCCTAATGGTTGAAGCATATTCTGCCCAATCCTCGTCAAAAAACGATTGGTGAAATAGGGAAAGAGACTTTTCTTTGGTCTCTTTCCCAAAACTTCCTATTCATTTACATCTAAGAGAGAATCAATCCGGCTAAAATCGAATGAAAAAAATCATTAATATCCTGTGTTTTGCCAGAAACCGTTTGGATCAGGACCATCTGTTTTGTTTGTGATGGCATCAAGCTGAGGTTGTGGGATTGGACGTAATGCATGGAAATCTTTGATGTTGTCTTTCGCATAACCATTATACGCTTTCACCCTATCGAGCAACTTCCCTGTCCGTTTAAGGTCAAACCACCTCTGCTGTTCACCACAAAGCTCCCTTGCCCTTTCGTCCAGAATTACATTTATATTCTTACCTGTAACCTGTGATTCTTCTGCTACTGTAAGTAAATTTGACTGGCCGGCAATAGCACGGGCTGTTCTTAAAGCATTAAGTTTTGAGATTCCTTGTGCAGACTGACCTGCCATCATATAGCCTTCAGCTGCAATAAGATACATTTCTGAAAGACGAATTACAAATGCATCCCTTTCACTAAGGTTTCCGATGATCGATGCGGTCAGGTCATCAAACTTTTTTAAATTTATATACATCCTGTTCCCTTTGTAGTTATCATTTCCGGCAGATGAAGATGCAATCGTTGACATAGTTCCGGCAGCATCCTGATAAAGAGGATAGACTGCAGGATTAGCTGCATCAGTGCGTGAGAAGAGAATATAACGATTAGCAGCCCTTGAAATAACATTGGCAGGTGTTACTCTGGTTTTCGACATATAAACAGCCGTATCGCGCATATTTGCAAAACCGGTTGGTGGCGCAACCCCTGCAGCGAAAGCCGTTTGAAGCGTCTTGGCAACATACCATGTGTCCCTGAAGGAAGCCTGGTATCTCTGGTCGGTTGCATCGTTAAACAGATCTAAAAGGTATCCTGATGGCGAAAATTCCGTAAAGCCCTTACTGTAAGGCTGGTAGTCTGTTCCTAAATTATACGTTTTACCGGAATATGTTAATGTTTTAGCAGATTCACTGGCTGTACGTACAAAAACGGTGGTTAAAGCAGGGAGAAAATTCCAGACTCCCACGTAAGCAAGGTGCATATAGTTGCCGCCCTGGGCTCCGCTACCACCGAGTGGGGCTGAAAAGTTTAAGGCATTCCCTTTGGCATCCGTTTTCAAACGCTTTGGCAATATATTATTTTCAAGGATGGAGGAATAGTCAACCCACCAGATCACCTCTTTATTTGTAATGCCATTTTCATTTTGAGCATTCCAGCAATCGGCATAGTTAGCGAAAAACGTGGATCCGCTGCCGGAAATCACATCTTCAGCTGCTGCCGCCGCATCAATATATGCCTGATTATCATTGAATTTACTTGCTTTGTAAAGAAGGAATCGGGCTTTCATTGCTTTGGCAGCCCAAATATTTATATGTCCCGTTTTTACCGTTTTACCGGCAAGCTTAGTTATTGCGTCATTTAAATCATCAAGCATAAATGCATACACTTCTTGTTCCGATGATCGATGCGCGGTTGACGAAGCGCTGCTTGGCGGTTCGGTGTTAATTTGCACCGGTCCCCAGGTTTCAACAAGATGCCAGTAATAAAAAGCCCGCAGTGCTTTAAGTTCGCCTGTATAAGCAGTCTTATCTGCGTCTGAAAGAATCGTAGAGGGGGCCAATGCGACATATTTCAACCCCGTGTTGCAGACATTTACTGCGGTGTACAATAGTTCCCAGTATTCATCAAGCGCCGGATTCGGATTCCCTGATATAACTTGTGAGGAAATACCGGAATAATTGACCAGTGTTTTCTCCTGGTTATCATAACCGGGAAGCCATAAATCACTTCCCCCTTCGCTTAAGTAAACACCGCCCTGTTTACCATACCAACCACGAAGATATGAGTATGACGCTCCAACCAACCCGTCTATTCCCGTTTTAGTAGAATAAATAACATCTTCGGTGGCGCCGGCCCTATTATCTTCAACAAGGAATTTGGAACATGAGATATTTGTCAGTATTAATAGGGCAAGTATTATCGAATTATATATAATTTTTGTTTTCATAATTAAATGTTTTAGCCAATTTAAAATTCCAGGTTAATCCCAAACACCACTTGTTTCATCAAAGGATCCTTAAAACTGCCGCCTCTTTCAGGGTCATAGTTTTTCATATTACTGAATGAGAAGAAATTCTGCAATTCACCATAAACTTTAAGGTTACTTAATCCAATTTTAGAGATGGTCTTTACCGGTAAAGTATAACTCAGGATAATCTGGTTTATTTTCAGGAATGAGGCCTTCTCGTAAACAAGCGTTGGCACATCGGCCAGGCCAGATGCCAGACCTGGACGCGGAAATTTGCCGTTTTGATTTTCAGGGGTCCAGTAATCCAACACTGGTTGGCCTCCGGGTTGAGTAGGAAGGTATAATGTGTTGATGTCGGAACTTACCCACTGTCCTATCCTTGCAAAAGCCAGTGCGGACAATGATACTCCTTTGTAAGATACCGTATTGTTCCAGCCCGCAATGAATTTTGGACTTTTGTTATAGAAACGTTTATCCGAATTATCAATCTTACCATCCTTGTTGAAATCAATAAATTTCACGTCGCCAGGTACTTTATTGAATGTTGCGGCCTGGGTAGCTTCTGAAATTTTCCAGCAGCCGTCGGCCTCAAAATCATAGAATTGAAAGACCGGATCGCCAACTTTTAAAGCAGCGGTAGGAATTGAAACATCCTGAGCCAAACCGCTTGCCAGTGAAACAATCTTATCTCTGTTCATTGAGAATGTCAGGTCGCTGCTCCAACCTAAATCTTTCTTATCAATAATCCTGAAATTCATAGCTGCTTCAAATCCCTTATTTTCGGTATTACCGATATTTTGCATTACCTGTGGATAGACTGATGTGCCCGGGAATGCCCTCATCAGAAGCAAATCTGAAGTTTTTGAATTGTATAAATCGAAAGTGCCAGATATTCTGTTCTTTAGAATGGATATATCAAGACCTGCATCGTATGCTGCAGTGATTTCCCAGCCAAGATTTGTGTTCCCAAGATTAAAGGGAACCTGTCCCTGGTAAACGATTTGGTTAGTGCCGTTGTAAAAAGTAGATGGGATTTTACCCGATCCAAGGGCAGTTATGGTCTGATATGGTTTGACGGCAGCATTCCCTGTTTTTCCCCAGGTTAGACGTAGTTTTAAGTTGTCGATGCTGTTTATATTTTTAAGAAAAGGCTCTTCCGATGCAATCCATGCAGAAGAAACTGATGGAAATGAAGTCCATTTATGCCCTTCTGCAAGAACTGATGAACCGTCATAACGATTTGTTGCAGTAAGCAGATATTTTCCCATCAGTTTGTAACTTGCCCGACCGAAAAAAGACAACATGTTCGATTGTGTATAGCTGTTGGCAAGAGCTCTTGAGGCCGACGGGATATACGTAAGGTCATAATATGTACTCAATGTATAGTGGTCGGTGGTCGCATATCCGGAAGATGAATGAGACTCAAAAACATTCTTGCTGTCGCTCTGGCCTGCAACCAACTGGAGTTGATGTTTTTGTCCCAGCGGCACAGAATAGGTCAAAGTGTTTTCATTAATATAATTATTTGTCACGCTGTTTGACGCCGACATAAAAGAACTTTGGCCTGCCTGGTAGTTTACAGTGGACATGAAATCTGTATATTGTCCGCGACGATCAGATTGATCATCAATCCCGAAAACCGATTTCAAATTTAAACCCTTAATTATTTCCCACTCAAGATACATACTCGCGAACAGCCTGTTATTCCTCGTATTATCAATATAATAGTTAGGTAATTCATTAATCAAAGGATTTGTGTAACTTCTTCCAAGTTCCGCTGGTTTGTCAAGAAGGGATCCGTCAGGAAGCCTGACTTGTGAAATGGAATACGATACCATCGCATAATAGTACATGTTGTCATTCCTTTGGTCCAGGTTGCGCTTCGTATATTGAAGGCTTAACCCTGTTTTAATTGAATTGGAAATTTTGTGGTCAAGATTAATCCTTGCGTTGTATCTTTTTAGTTCGTTGTTGCGCAGTAGTCCGTTTTCATCCATAAATCCAAGGGATATATTGAAAGCCGTTTTTGCATCGCCTCCTGAAACAGAAACTTCACCATTGTTGGTAACGCTGTTATGAAGTACCAAATCAAACCAGTCTACACCACCGTCCTTATAGATTTGATATACAGATTTTGTAAATGGTGAACTGACCACATTTGAAAGAATAATTTCAGGAGTATAATCACTCAACTTAGTTGTTCCCCAGGCTTTTGCGGATTTCTCGTCGGTATATCGCTTAGCTTCTGCCATGAAGAGGTATTCCTGCTGAGCATTCATCTTTTGTGGAATACTCGTGGCGCTATTAAATGAGGTGTATGAACTGACTGAAACTTTAGTTTTTCCACCCGTTTTACTGAATAATCCTTTCTTTGTCGTAATAATTATGACCCCATTTGCACCCCTTGTTCCATAAATGGCCGTAGAGGAAGCATCCTTCAAAATTTCCATGGACTCAATGTCAGAAGAATTTATGTCGAGTGTAGAACCATAACTCAAGCCGTCAACAAGAATCAAAGGATCATTTGTTGCAGCGATCGACCGGTTTCCGCGTAAATTTATATTTATACCGGCACCTGCTACTCCGCTGCTTTTGGTAAGATCCACTCCCGCAACTTTACCTTGCAGTGATTGCAAAGCATTGTTTGTTGCAGTTTTCATAATTTCAGCCGATTTGATTGACGAAACCGACCCTGTAAGATCTCTCTTCTTTACAGTTCCGTAACCTATAGTGACGACCTCATCAATTCCGATGATTTCCTCAAGCAGCATAACATTGATTTGGGATTGTATTTTAACGGGTATTTCCTGGCCCTTCAACCCCACAAACGAAAACTGTAAAACTGCGTTTTCGGGAATATTGGAAAGCGAGTAATTCCCGGTGGCGTCAGTTAATACACCGGTTGTCGTCCCTTTTATCACTACGGAAGCACCTGGCAGTGGAGTGCCTGAAGCATCGGTTACTTTGCCGGAAACAGATTTTTGCTGCTGGCTAAGGTCGGTACTAACATTTGGTGACAAAACTACCTGACGATCATATATCTTGTAATCGATATTTGTACCCTTGAAAATTTCATTCAGTGTTTTTTCAAGGCTCTGCTTTTCAATGTTTACACTTACTTTTTGTGTGACATCGACTAATTTGCCATTGTATAGAAAATAAAATTCAGACTGGCTTTCGATTACTCCAAGGACATTTTCAATGGTCGAATTCTCCTTCTTCAGGCTTAAAAGTGTATTTTGAGAATAACCATCTAAAGCCAAGACTTGGATAGCAGATATTAAAACAACAAATAGAGTTATTTTCATCTTTCTTATAATTTTTTTAAGCGATAATTCATAATCCGCCCCTACCCTATACAGGGAATGATTTTTTTTCATAAATTTGTAATTATTTTGTTTATAAAATATATAATGTCCTGTCCTAACAGGAATTTCTGGAAGGGAAGTTAGCAGCTTCCCTTTTTTCTGCTGTTTAGTAATATTCGATTATTCCGTAGTTTTATTTGGTTTATTCCATAGATTTATTTTTTAGTAATTATTACTTTTCGTTTACTGAATGAAGAATCATTTAGCTGACTGCCGGAAAGGATCTTATAACTTATCGGAGTACTGTAAGACAGGAGCCTTAGTGCATCTTCCAGTGACTCATGTGTAAAGGTTGCAGTGAAAACATATTCTTTTTTGGTTAGCTTCTCATCAAATATGATCTCAGCATTGAACCAACGGCCGAGTCGCATGGCTACATCATTAGTATTGTCATTTTTAAATACCAGTTTACCCTCTATCCAGGCCAAATATTTCTTGCTATCCGCATTGTTTTGGATATTGTATTTCATCTTCTCCTTATTTAGGACGATTAAGTCATTTTCTTTTAGCTGAACAGGCTCTTGCTGTTTCCCTTTTGCATAGGCGAATAAAGAGACTTTACCATGTTCCAGATAAGTTGATATGACATTGTCACCGGGATAATTGGATATATTGAACCGGGTCCCGGTTGCTTTTACTTTGAATCCATTTAAATCGACAAAGAATGGATGTTCTTTATCTGATTCTACCTGGAAATAAGCCTCTCCAACCAATTTCACCTCCCGATAATTGCCATTGAACTCCTCAGGATAGGTTAATTTAGTACCTGAATTCATCCATACCTTTGTTCCATCGCTCAAAATAATTTGAGAGCGGACACCAAAAGAAGTTTCCGAACTTTTTATTGCAGTGCTTATTTTATTATTGTGAGAACGGTTTGAAATAGTTAAGCCGGTATAGATAAGAAGAGGCAGTACCAGGATTGCAGCTACTCGCTGGAAATTCAGAAGCCAGGTATTAAACTTCAATACTGGATTTAACTTTTTCTTAACCAGTAACAAATCTTTTTCAGCATCAATTTTTTTCATTGAAACCAACCTGTCTGAAAAAGCCAAAAGTTTGATCACTTCATTGAACTCTGATAAGTTTCCCGGAGTCATCTCAATCCATGCATCCAATTCCTCCTTCTGTTGCGCATTCAACCCACCGGTAAACTCCAGCTCAATTAAATTGTATATAAAATTCTTGTCTTCCACTTTTCTTGTGCATTTACATTCGTTATGACGTAATTTTTTGAATTACCCCCCATGCACGTTTAATAAATAATTGAAAAAGAAAACCAGACTATCTGAGAAAGTGAAAAAAATCGAAAAGGGCCAGCAATGGAAGGTAATCTTTCAATTCCTCTTTTAAAATATGGAGCGCTTTTGTTACCTGATTTTCTACTGTTTTTTCAGATATATTCAATTTTTCAGAAATCTCACGATTTTTAAGTCCATGAAAACGGCTCAGTTCAAAAACTTCTCGGCAACGTTCAGGAAGTTTCTCCAAACTTTTGGTGAAAAGCAATTCAAGCTCAGATAAAACATAGGTTTCAAACGATTCATCGGAAATATCGTGCTCATTTGAGATTTCCTGTATTTTAATATTCCTGTTTTTCTTACGCAAAAAATCGAAACATTTGTTTTTTACGGAGATAAATAAATAGGAACGAATAGAAAACCGAATATCCGTTTTCTCACGATCCTTCCAGAATTTAACAAAAACATCCTGTACCAGATCCTTTGCTTCTTGTTCCGATATAGAGATCATTTTTTTAGCATAGACACACAGACCAGGATAATAATATTTAAAGAAGAAATCGAATGCATATTCTTTCCCCCTTTTCATTTCGTCATATAAGAAAAGCTCCTTAGTCTGGTTGTTCATTTCCATTGTCTAGCGCTAACGGATTTCAAAGATTAAAAGTATTATATTTTCAGACATTTTAATTCAGAATTACTGGAAAGTGGTTGCCTTTTATTTTTAATTCTATTAAGCATTAATTTATTCATCGCAAATTGTATCATTGCCTCGCTTGTATCTGATAGATATTCAATTGTTTTACTACGTAATCAAAAACTTTCAAAACAGGCAAACATTCTGTCAACGATCCATCTTTAGGGTATTAAGACAATTACTTTCAACTTCGTGAAATGATTACTTTCAATATCCTTTTAAGCTTTATCTTTTTATTAATCAGGCTTTGAAAATATCAATTTATTTATTAACTTTGTTATTCCCAATTATTTCTTGATATACCATTCTGAAAAACTTAAAACAAAAAGATATGAAAACCATTTTATCCCTTTTTCTGAGTTTTTTTGCCTTTTCGGGCTTAGTTGCACAAACAAATTGTACGGTTAAGATCGTTTATGCGACAAATAAAACCAATCCACCCAGCTATGGCTTTAAAACGGACACTCAGGCTGACGGGGCAAAATATTACTGGTCGTTTGGAGATAATACCATTTCCGATTCACCAACGCCGACCCATACCTATAAAATCACTGACACCTATCTTATTCAATTAAAGGTGGTTGGTAAAGATAATGTTGTCTGCTATGGTGAACTGAAAGGGGTGTTCGAAGGTGGAACCGTGCCTGCCACGGTAACAACTTTAACCGGAAAGGGCAAAGTGAAGGACATGACCTCAACAACCGGATGCAAAATGGTCATTGTGATGGATAATGGATCTGTCCTGGTTCCTGTTGAGATGGTTCCGGTATTTGAGCTTAAAGATGGTCAATACGTTGAGCTGGCATACGAACTGCAAAAAGATAAAGCTTCGGGATGTTCGGCTGGCATTTCTGCCAGGATCGTTAAAATTGCCGAAATTACTGCACCCGCTGCCTGTAAGGTATCCCTGTCTTTTTCTGTAAATAATACTACTCCGGTAAGCTATACCTTCAAGACAGATGCCCAGGCTGACGGGGCAAAATATTCCTGGTACTTTGGAGATAATTCCACTTCTGATTCACCATCGCCAACCCATACCTTTAAAGCAAAAGATACCTATCTGGTTCAGTTGAAAGTGCTCGGCAAGGATAATGTTATTTGCTATGGCGAACTGAAAGGGGTATTCGAAGGTGGAACCGTTGTGCCCGCAACAACGGTGCTTTCAGGCAAAGGAAAGGTGAAAAATCTTGCGTCAACAGCTGGTTGCGGACTTGTAATTGTATTGGAAAACGGTACACTGCTTATTCCCGCTAAAATGACAACTGACTTTCAGCTGAAGGAGGGACAATATGTTGAATTCACCTATGAAAAAATTGCTGAAAAAGTAAGCAGCTGCAAGGAAGGTGCTGATGTTAAGATGATAACAATCAAAGAGATACCTGTCACTGTAGCCTGTAAGGCGAACTTTAGCGCTACCAATAAATTATGGTCTGATCCTGCAATGGTAAAGAAAATGGTATTTACCAATTTATCCACCGGAGATATCAAGTCGTGTACCTGGAATTTTGGCGATAACACTACCAGTACCGAACTGAAACCAACACATGAATATGCAGCTTTTGGCGAGTATAAAGTTTGCCTGACAATTACCACTGTTGCAGGGTGTACAAGCGATTATTGTGCCGCAGTAAAAGTCGAAAATTTTCTTGGTAACACTGCGTGTAAATTTGAACTGGTTATAAAACCAAAGGAGACTACTCAAAATACCTTTCTTTTTTATGCTGTTTCAAGCGTAGATATAAAATCCCTTAAATGGAGCTTTGGAGATAATGCCACCAGTGATGCCAAAAATCCTGAACATAGTTATGAAAAGGCTGGAGACTATCAGGTTACCTGTACCATTTTGACTGCCGCCGGATGCACGCAAACCAATACCGTCAAACTGACAGTAATGGCGCCGACATCGCTGGCAAATTGCAAAGGACCAATCAGTCTTTTGCTTTTCGATCCGACTGACAATAAATGCAACGGAAGCGCTACTGTGAAATTGCTGGATGAAGCCGGAAAGGAAATTCCGAATGCGAAGTTCCTCTGGTCCGATGGACGGTCAGGAAGTTCAGCGGTAAATTTATGTCCTGAAAAGTTGTACACTGTACAGGCTACTGTTGAAAATACATGTCAGAAAAATACCTCCTTCACATTACTGGCAAAACCACTCTGGAAAACGTCAACCATCAACGGGCAAAGTAATTTTACGGTTATAGAACCTAAGGAAGGAGTTCTATATGAATGGAATTTTGGGAACGGAATAATTTTGAAAGGGGCGGAGGTCAGCTATAATTTTGAAAAAGACGGCGTTTACGACGTGCAATTAAAAGCGGTTAGCCTTACCGGTATTTCAGAGAATACCCAGCCTGTTAATGTAACCAAAACCCTTACAGGTATTGATGTTATTAACAACAACGAGTTGGTAATCTATCCGAATCCGGTAAAAGAGATACTCAGAATTGATTTCAGAAATCCGTCTGAAGGAATTCTTGTGATTGAGATCATGGATGTTAAGGGGCGCAGCGTATATAAACAACAACTTAATAATGACGGTTCCAGCCATGCAGATATCAATGTTCAACAGCTGAAATCAGGAATTTATTTGCTCCGGATAACAAACGGGCAGCGCTTGATCGCAGACCGGAAATTTATAAAGGCAGACTAATTGGAATGAAGTATTTAAAGAGTCTGTACCTGCAGGTTATTGTTGCGATTATAACCGGAATTCTGATCGGTACATTTTTCCCTGCTTTTGCCATTCAGTTGAAACCGCTTGGCGATGGTTTTATCAAGCTGATTAAGATGATGATCGGTCCTGTCATCTTCTGCACTATCGTGAGTGGTATCGCAGGGATGGAGAACACCAAGAAAGTGGGGAGAGTCGGATTGAAGACGATTATTTATTTTGAAATTGTCTCCACGTTTGCCCTGGTGATTGGCTTGGTCGTTATCAATATTCTGAAACCAGGAGCAGGGATGAATATTGACCCTGCATCCCTGGACCTAAAGGCTGTGGAGAGCTATACTTCTCAAAGTAAAAACGTTGGTGTTCAGGATTTTATTATGAATATCATTCCTGACAATATTATCAATGCCTTGTCCAACGGAAATATTCTGCAGGTTTTATTTTTTTCCATTCTTCTGGGATTTGCCCTCTCCAAAATAGGCGCCAAAGCCAGGCCATTCATGGACTTCCTTAAGTCGATGGAAGACGCACTATTTGCAATCATCAAAATTATTATGAGGGTCGCTCCCCTTGGTGCACTGGGGGCGATGAGCTTTACTATCGGGAAGTACGGCCTGGGATCACTGGTCTCGCTGGGACAGCTCATGGGTTCATTCTATCTTACCTGTATCCTGTTTATATTCTTTATCTTAGGGGGCATTTTAAGGTACACCGGCTTTAGCCTCTTCAGTTTACTCAGTTACATCAAGGAAGAACTACTCATTGTGATTGGCACATCCTCTTCCGAAGCAGCCCTACCCAGTTTAATGGATAAACTCCGTAAAATGGGGTGCTCTGAACCTGTTGTAGGATTGGTGGTCCCTACGGGTTATTCGTTTAACCTTGACGGCACCTCAATTTACCTCACGATGGCTGCAGTCTTTTTGGCGCAGGCCACAAATACTCCAATGGGTTTTCCAGCACAAATATCTTTATTGCTTATTTTAATGCTTGCTTCCAAAGGGGCAGCAGGTGTAACAGGGAGTGGCTTTATCACCCTTGCGGCTGTATTACCGGTGGTGGGTAATATCCCCGTTGCCGCTATCGCGCTGATTTTAGGCATCGACCGGTTTATGAGTGAGGCCAGGGCAATCACCAATCTGATCGGGAATACAGTTGCCACAATTGTCATTGCCAAGTCAGAAAATGAGCTTGATTTGGTTGTTGTAAAGGAGGCAATCGGCTCATAATGAAATTATTTCCGCCAGGTTTCTTCAGTTGGCTTCTCTTCTTTGCCAGTCATCGGTTTAAGGTAATTGTTCCCCCACTTCCAAAGCACTTCCGGTAAATTGGAATTAATTATTCGATCAGCGTTAAAGCCTCTTTTACAGAAGTGACAGGGAGTTTACAGGTTTTATCCCTGCAAACATAAATTGTAGTTTGATCATTTATTAAACGATTTTCCAGCAATGGAAGATTCTCACGTGACCCACCTGCAAAGAGGGTGGTTGGCAGATAGCGTTGCTGAATTTCCTTCGCTACATTCAAGGCATTTTCACCCAGGATTGCGACTTCATTGGGGGGGTAAACCATTTTGCCCATAAGCATGGCCCAATTGGCATAATATGCTCCATGCTGAATAATTTCACCACGGAAAGGAAGTATCATTTGTTCTGCCATTCTGGAATATTCAGGTTGATCGGTTAGAATTCCCAGTTTAAATAGAACATGTGCAAAGACGGAGTTTGATGCAGGGATTACGTTGTCGGAGGCCTCATGTTTACGTGCGATCAGATCTTCTGATTGGTCAGATGAATAGTAAAATAACGTCCTGGCAGCATCAGGGAAATGATTCCGGACATAGGAAGTCAAAAGTTGACCGAGATTTAACCAATGGAGATCGAATGTAACTTCATAGAGACTGATGTAAGCCTCTGCAAGCAGGGCATAATCATCCAAAAATGCCTCAATGGTGATCTTTTTATCCTTGAAAACCCGGAAGAGTAAACCGTCGGAATTGAGCATGTAAGTTTCAAGGAAGCGGGCAGTCCGGATGGCTCCGGCCAGGTGACGCTCGTTCCCAAGCGCCTTAAAGGCATTTACATATCCCGATAACATCAGCGCATTCCAGGAGGTGAGGATTTTATCATCAGTAGAAGGTCGGATACGAAGGTTGCGCCGCTCAAGCAATAATTGGTTAGCTTTTTTAAGTGTCAGATTTAATTCATTGATTAATAGTCCATTTTCGTCCGCAAATGTCTCTTTGTCAACTCTGGAGTAGAGAATATTTTTATCCGGTTCCCAATTCCCCCGGGCTGTTACCTGGTAAAAACGAAGGACAATTTCGGCGGTTAGGGGATCTAAACACGATTCGATTTCATCTTTTGTCCAGACGTAGAATTTCCCCTCTTCATGCTCGCTGTCGGCATCGATTGAAGCATAAAAACCACCCTCAGGATGTAGCAATTCCCGCTCGGCAAACAAGATGGTCTGTTCAATAATTTCGGCATAGAGCGGCCTGTTTGTCAGCTGGTAGGCGTGTGCAAAGAGTGTGATCAGCTGTGCATTGTCGTAGAGCATCTTCTCAAAATGGGGAACCTTCCAGAACTGGTCAGTGGAATAACGGGCAAAACCGCCCCCAATCTGATCGTAAATTCCCC
>JAHEYS010000075.1 GCA_023251475.1 Prolixibacteraceae bacterium | reverse complement strand
TGATTTTGGAAAAACAGGCAAAAGGGGAGAATTGCGTGCTTGGACTACCGACCGGCTCCACTCAGATTGGAATTTATGCATAACTGGTCAGGCTTCACAGGGAAGAGGGGTTGAGTTTTAAAAATGTGATCACTTTTAATGTTGATGAATATTATCCCATCTCAACACATGCTTTCCAGAGTTATCACCATTATATGCGAACCCATTTGTTTAACCATATTGATATTCCGCCCCAGAATATTCATATCCCTGATGGGACAATTATCCTTGAAACCGTGCATGACTACTGCCGGGAATATGAGAAGAAGATTGAGGATGCGGGTGGTATTGATCTGATGCTGCTTGGTATTGGCAGAACGGGTCATATCGGGTTTAATGAACCCGGTTCCGGGCGCAATACCCGGACACGGATCATCACACTCGACACCGTGACACGACAGGAGGAAGCAAATCAGTTTCAGGGCTTTGGCAATGTACCACGCAGGGCGATAACGATGGGGATCGACACTATCTTAGGCGCCCGGAAAATTATTTTAACCGCCTTTGGGGAATATAAAGCCAAAGTAATACAGAAAGCGGTTGAAGAGGATCCTGACAGCCTGATCCCTGCCTCCTATATCCAATTGCATCACAACGCAAAATTTATTCTCGACAGCAGCGCCTCCTCCCACCTGATCAGGATTAAGACACCCTGGCTTTTGATAGTCTTGACTGGACAGATGACCGGTTAGTGCGGAAAGCGGTTCTTTGGCTTTGCGGTCAGACAAAAAAACCTGTTTTAAAACTTACCGGTAAAGATTATAACGATAACGGACTTAGCGACCTTTTGGCAATAGTAGGCGCTCAGTACAAAATAAATATCAAGGTTTTTAACGACCTGCAACACACGATAACCGGATGGCCAGGGGGAAAACCCGGCGTTGAAGACACTTTCCGGCCGGAACGTGCTGAACCTGCGCAAAAGCGTATTATTATTTTCAGCCCCCATCCCGACGATGATGTCATCTCAATGGGTGGAACTTTACTCAGGCTGGTTGAACAGGGTCATGATGTACACGTCGCCTACCAGGTATCGGGGAATTTCGCCGTTTCGGATGAGTATGTGACCCGATTCCTTGATTTTCACCATGAATATATCAGGTATTACGATCCTCAGAACCAAATAGCGAAGGGACAGGAAAAAAAGGTCCTCTCATTCATTAAAGATAAAAAAGAGAATCTGACGGATATCCCGGATCTTTATAAGATTAAAGGGCTGATTCGGAGAATGGAAGCGCGGTCGGCACTCCGTTATTTCGGAATTCCTGAGGAAAACATCCATTTTCTCGACCTCCCGTTTTATGAAACAGGCATGAAATTAAAATCTCCTGTCAGTGAACAGGATGTAAATATTATATTGGATCTGCTCGGAAAGGTAAAACCTCATCAGGTGTTTGCCGCAGGCGATCTGGCAGATCCGCATGGGACACACCGCGTTTGTCTTGACGCTATACTTGTAGCCCTCGAGCTGGTCAAGGATGAAGCCTGGATGAAAAACTGCTGGGTATGGCTTTACAGGGGAGCCTGGGCAGAGTGGGAAGCTGATGAAATTGAAATGGCGGTTCCGATCAGCCCCATCGAACTCTCCCGGAAACGGGAAGCAATCCTGCGACATCAATCCCAAAAAGAGGGGGCAATGTTTATGGGTGAAGATGACCGCGAATTCTGGGAACGTGCAGAACAACGCAACCGCAGTACAGCCCGTTTATATGATGAACTGGGTATGGCGGAGTACGAAGCGATGGAAGCTTTCGTAAAATATTATCCTTGAAAAAACAAATCACCCGAAGCTGGGTCCCGCAATTTTCAATCGCGGTTTTTCAGTTACCTCTGCAACAAATTTGTAGATTATTATTGTTTCTGCTGATTTTATCAGTCAAGAGCTATGCAGGTCATCCTCAAAATAAAGAGTTCCGGGGGGTATGGATTGCCACTGTCAACAATATCGACTGGCCATCGGCCCCAGGACTGCCGGTAGAGGTTCAGAAACAGGAATTAAAGGAGTTAATTGAGCGAATCGAACATCTGAATCTGAATGTGGTCATTCTTCAGGTCAGGGCTGCCTCTGATGCCTTTTATCCCTCAGAGACCGAGCCCTGGTCACGTTTTCTCACCGGGAAACAAGGTTTGGCCCCCTCCCCTTCCTTCGATCCGCTGAGCTATGCCATTGAGTTATGTCATGCGAAGGGGATGGAATTACATGCATGGTTTAATCCTTTCAGGGTAAGAAATATCGGACATTATCTTCTCGATCCCAAAAACTTTGCAGCGATAAATCCACAATATGTCCATGAATATGACAATAAACTATTCTTTGATCCGGGGATTCCCCAGGTCAGAAACCATATCATCAAAGTGATCATGGAGGTGGTGAGAAAATACAATATCGACGCCATCCATCTTGACGACTATTTCTATCCTTATCCAATACGCGGCAAAAAATTCCCCGATCAGAAAACCTTTCGTCAGTATGGGGGGAAATTTTATCCGGGTAAACTGGGCGACTGGAGGCGTGAAAACCTCAATCAGTTTATTGGTACCCTCCACGACAGTATAAAGTCGGTAAAACCATTTTTAAGACTGGGAATCAGCCCTTTCGGTGTGTGGAGAAATAAATCTGATGATTCAGACGGATCACCGGGAATTAAGGCGACTACTTCTTATGACGATTTATACGCCAACGTTTATCTTTGGCTTGGGAGTAACTGGATTGATTATGTCATTCCTCAGTTATACTGGGAACAGGGAAACCGCTTTGGCGATTTTGCGGGATTAACGAAATGGTGGGATGAACACTGCTTCGGCAAACCACTCTATATTGGTCAGGCATTGTATAAATCGACAGGAGAAGGGAAGGTTTTTACCAATCCAATGGAGATCAGTGAACAAATCAGTATTTTGCGAAAATTCGAACATGTAGGCGGATTTGCACTCTACAGTGCCAAACACCTGGCCAGGCTTTCAGAAACAGCACTCAATGAACTTAGTGCCAATCTATCTCCCATATTAGCCGAAACCAAAGAAAATATGGCGCCCATTCCCAATGACCCTCAAATAACACCGATACAAAAAGCTGAACCACCCCGCGAACGGATTTTAATGGCAGAGAATAAATCAATTTCCGATACCATCAACCTGGTCTATCAATCAGTCATTCACAAGGAACTTACAATTCCGGAACAATTTAGTGTGATCAGATTTCAGACAGGACGGAAACTCTTCTGGAAAACTCCCCCCGGAATCGGGAATACTGAATTAAAATTCTCAGTAATCATCTTCGAACCTGTAAAGGGGGGAGGATACCTGAGAAGAGTGATACAAACCACTGATAATAAACAGATTTTCATTCCCAGGAAATCTGGTTTTAACTCAGCCAGGGTTCTTTTTGCAATAGTTTCGGTCAATTCAAATGGTGAACAAAGTCCATTTTCAAAACTTTTCCGGATCAGGGGGAAAAGAATTATCTATAATTAATTAGCCTTCACATTCATCATTTTTTCAATTCCATTCCAAAACAACTGTATTGCAGTTGTACTAAATCAATCCTCCAATAAATATTTTTCAAAAATTGGAATAGCCCCTTTTTTCATATCTTTGAGCCTTCCTAAATCTGATCAAATCTGGTAAACTGAACTTTGTAAGTGAAAAACATCATCAAAGATAAGTCTCATTGGCTCGAGGTATGGTTCCGCTTTCGAAAAGGTGATCAGTCGGCTTTCAGTGAAATCTATGAGCAATTTATTGATTCGCTGTTTGCTTACGGCAGTAAGATCACCCGCGATCGTGAGCTGGTTAAAGATTGCATTCAGGATATTTTCATCGACCTTCAACGTCTGAATCCGGATCTTCATCACCCTGAATATATTGAATTCTACTTGTTTAAATCCCTGAAAAATGCAATCCTCCATAGATTTAAGATGAACCAGAAAATGGAAAGCATTCCAATTGACGAGATGGTTATATTTGATTTGAAGTTCAATATCGAACAGGATATTCTTGATTTTGAATCGGATGGTCTTCGGATTGAAAAACTCAAAAGTATCCTTCAAACCCTTGACCCTCAAAAAAGGGAGTTGCTTTTCCTTAAATTCAGTACAGGATTAAACTATATCGAAATCGGCCACCTGTTGGGAATGAATCCCGATACTGTTAAAAAACAGGTTTACCGCACACTGGATCAGTTGCGGAATAAATACGGCGGCCAATTGATGGAACTGCTGATGATCTGGGGAGCGGGGAGAATAGAGAATGAAAAAATGAAGGAATGAAAAATGGAAAATGGAAAAATGATTCAGGTTACATGTGGCTGGCAGGAAATCCTATAATACTCATTTATAATTGGCCGCTGATCGTTTTGGTCTGATCCATAACTCGTTTTAAATCCCGGATATTTTAATTTTTCCTAATTGAATTCTTTTCTTTAAACTATTGCAGTATGAAACTGTCAAATAAAATAAATGAAATTAAAATGTAACTAGACACTGCTTTTTCTTATTTTACAAACATATAAAAATAATTCAAATGGATTCATCTGAAAATTCGCGTCGTTCGTTTCTAAAAAATGCACTGTTGCTTTCAGCAGCAACTGCTGTTCCCACTATCTGGACCAAATCAAATGCAAACCCTTTATCAGGAGCGGTAAATGCAGGTGAAAAGGTAAATCTTGCCTGTATCGGAATCGGAAACCAGGGTGGTTCTGATGTGATGTCGTTATACAACACAGGATTAGCCAATATTGTCGCCTTTTGCGATGTCGATATGGGGGCCCCGCACACGTTGAAGGTGCTGGAAAAATTCCCTGATGTGCCACGTTTTCAGGATTTCAGAAAGATGTTCGACAAAATGGGAAGTAAAATTGAAGCAGTTTCAGTTGGTGTTCCCGACCATTCCCACTTCCCCATCGTGATGATGGCCATGGGTTTAGGTATCCATGTGTATGTTGAAAAACCGATGGCCCGCACTTACAATGAGATTGAACTGATGATGGCAGCAGCCAAAAAACACAATAAGGTAGTTACCCAAATGGGAAATCAGGGTCACTCCGAGGCCAATTATTTCCAGTTTAAAGCCTGGACAGAAGCCGGCATCATTAAAGATGTTACTGCCATTACTGCCCACATGAACTCAGCCCGCCGCTGGCACGGATGGGATACCAATATCAAAAACTTCCCCCCTGCTCAACCCATTCCAGGAACCCTCGACTGGGATATCTGGCAGGGAGTAACCCAACATCACGATTACAACAAGGATTTTGTCAACGGACAATGGCGCTGCTGGTTCGATTTCGGTCTGGGTGCTTTAGGCGACTGGGGTGCACACATCATCGACACGGCACATCAGTTCCTCAACCTGGGACTACCCTATGAGGTAAGCATGCTTAAAGCCGAAGGACATAACTCCTTTTTCTATCCTCAGTCATCCACTATTTTATTCCGTTTCCCTGAACGCGGTAACATGCCTGCACTTGATATTACCTGGTATGATGGCGTAAACAATATCCCAGCGGTTCCCAAAGGTTATGGTGTCTCGGAATTAGATCCAAACATTCCACCTACAAGCACCGGTAAAATTCAACCGGCAAAATTGAATCCAGGCAAGATAATTTACAGCAAAGAGCTGACTTTCAAAGGTGGTTCACATGGCAGTACCCTGTCAATCATACCTGAGGAAAAAGCAAAAGAGATGGCATCCAAACTTCCTGAAGTACCAAAGAGTCCTTCAAACCATTATGCCAACTTCCTGAAAGCGTGCAAGGGTGAAGAGAAGACCCGTTCACCTTTCGAGATTGCAGGACCGTTAAGTCAGATTTTCTCCCTGGGTGTAATGGCACAGAAGCTCAATACCAAACTCCTTTTTGACAGGGAAACAAAGAAGATCACCAATAACAGCCTTGCCAATCAACTTCTTGTAGGACTACCTCCTCGCAAAGGATGGGAACAATATTATAAAGTATAACCAGTAAGGAACGCGATTAATTAGAAACGCGGGAACATAGGAACCCGGTAATATACGAACACGGATAACACGGATCAGGCTGAATAACACGGATAGATAAAAAAATCTGTGAAAATTCGCTGCATCTGCGTCATCCGTGTTCCTTTTTTTCATTTTTATCACACTGATAACGTTCATTCTTTAATTCCTTCATTTTTTCATTCCTTCTCTCCCCCACTCACATTCCCCTCCAAAAATAAATTTTTAAAAATATGTCCCTTTTCCCAATTCCTGTACTCTTAGGAATATAAACCTTGAAAAAATGAGCCCCTTTGATCAGAAATTTATAGAGAATCCCCAATTTTTGGAATGGGTATTCCGGTCCAATCCGGCAGTTGAAAATTACTGGGAACAATACCTCCTAGAAAATCCGGAAGAGGCAGAAGCGCTCCTTGAATTGAAAGAGCGACTGACTGAACTCCGGTTTACAAACGACAAACTCCGGTTTTCTGAAAAGGAGGAGCTTGAAAACAGGATTATCAGGAGTCTTAAACGCGATTTAAAGGAGAAAGAGCGGAGGCTGATGGCTTATACTTTTATGAAATATGCAGCTGTAGCCCTTATTTTTGCAGCGGTTGGAGGATTGGGAGTCTATATGTATCTGGGTAAAAATTCGGTTTATGATGAGTTTGCGCGGCAGACGATCCAGACTCCCTCAGCGACTCAGGGACCTTTGCTTATTACGTCGAACGGAGAAAATGTAAACCTTAAAAGATCCAATTCCACGGTTGATTATTCCCGAAAGGGAGCAGTGGTTTTAAACAACGATTCGGTTCTTCGAACTACCGAAGATGCATCAGACGAAATGAATCAGTTAGTTATACCTTACGGAAATCAATCCAGAATAGTTTTATCCGACAATACGGTCGTTTGGCTAAATGCAGGAAGCAGGTTGGTTTACCCGACCATCTTTAAAGATAAAACCCGTGAGGTGATGCTGTTCGGGGAAGGTTATTTTGAAGTAGCCAGGAATCCTGAGAAGCCATTTATCGTCAAAACGTCGAATCTTGACATCAGGGTACTAGGGACAAAATTTAATATCTCGACCTATGCCGAAGACAATGTGATTCAGACCGTACTTAAAGAAGGGTCGGTAGCGGTACGGCGAATTGGCGCCGGTCTTTTCGGAAAAGATATTGTGATGGTACCCAACCAAATGGTCTCATTTGACAAAACTACGGGGAATACAAAAATCCAGGAAGTAGACGCCAATTATTATACCTTATGGACCAAAGGGCTGATTAGTTTTGATGAGATCGATTTTGTCAGGGTAATCAAAAAGCTGGAACGGTTTTACAATATTTCGATCAGATTTGCAGATCCCCAAAAAGAAATTATTCGCATCAGTGGCAAACTCGATTTAAAGCAGAGCAGGAAGGAGGTGATGGAATACCTGGAGAAAGTCTCTTCATCCAGATTCGAGCAAATCAGTGATGATCAATATGCTATAAAATAACAAAAAAACCGGAAAATGGTGGAACATCTCCCGGTTTCAATAAACACCAAATCAATTCAGTATTTATTCATTAACACTTCAAAAGTATGCAAAAAAAATGGTTTACAGGCTTTCCCGACCCGGGAAGTCAAAAAAAACTTTGGAAAGTTATGAAATTGACCATTGTATTACTCATCGGCTTTATGATGACTGTTTCAGCGGCGAACACCTATTCGCAGAAGACCAGACTCGATGTTAATCTTTCAAACACCACGATCAGGGATCTGTTTGGATATATCGAACAGAACACCGAATTTATTTTCCTTTACCGGAGCGAAGATTTCAACACCGCAAAAAAGGTAGATATTGAGCTGAAAGATGCCTCAATCAATCAAATTTTAGATGAGGCTTTAAAAGGAGAAAAGGTGGTTTACGATATTTACGAAAGGCAGATTGTAATCCGGAAATCTGGCGAGACACCTGTGAATGTGCAGCAACCCCAAAAGAAAGAGCTCTCAGGTACGGTAAAAGACGCCAAGGGTCTCGTGCTTCCTGGTGTAACCGTACATATAAAAGGAACTTCCATGGGAACCGTTACAGATATGGACGGAAAGTTCAGATTGCCGGTGACGGGCAATGCAAAAACACTTGTTTTCTCATTCATCGGAATGAAAACCCAGGAAATCACACTCACAGGAAAAGAAACATTTTCAGTGAGCATGGAAGAAGCCACGGTAGGACTTGAAGAGGTGGTTGCCATCGGATACGGATCAATACGGCGGAAGGATTTAACAGGATCTGTAGGATCTGTAAAAATGGCCGATTTGGAAAAAGCACCGGTACCTTCATTCGACCAGGCACTTGCAGGCAGGGTCGCAGGTGTACAGGTTTCTTCAGCGGACGGACAACCCGGAGCTGCAATCAATATTGTCATACGTGGAAATAATTCTGTGACACAGGATAATTCACCATTGTATGTAGTAGATGGGTTCCCATTAGAGAATAATGACAACAATTCAATTAATCCATCGGATATTGAATCGATTGACATTCTAAAAGATGCTTCTGCCACTGCAATTTATGGAGCCAGAGGTGCTAATGGGGTAATTATGATTACAACTAAACGTGGGAAGGCCGGAGCTCCGGTTGTGAAGTATGACGGGTATTATGGGTTTGAATTTGGCACTAAAAAAATTCCGTTATTAAGCCCCTATGAATATGTAAAACTTCAGTTGGAAGTTAACAATGTATATGCAACCCAATACTATTTAACTGATGGAAAAACACTGGATTCCTATAAAGATATAAAAGGGATTGATTGGTATGACAGAATTATGCGGGATGGACAAATGCAAACCCACAATCTTTCTGTTTCCGGGGGGACTGATAAAAGCAAATATTCTGTTTCAGGATCCTTTGTTGATCAGGATGGTATTGTGAGATATTCCGATTATAAAAGGTATCAGGGACGTGTAACACTGGATCAAACGATCAGTGAAAAAGTAAAAGTTGGGCTTTCGGTAAATTATAGTGATATACAAAATCAGGGCACAGTTGTCAATAACCTTCAAAACTCAGTAACAGGAGCTCTAATGTATAGCGTATGGAGTTTCAGGCCGCTGGACATCGTTTCAGTAGGAAAAGATCTGGAAGAAGAATTATTTGATCCTCTGACTGATCGATCCAATGCTCAAGTTAATCCTCTTGTACAATTGAAGAATGAAGTGAGAAAATCATCCTCTGTAAACTTTTTTACGAATTCCTATGCAGAATATTTGTTGACCAAAGATATTAAACTGAGGATTACGGGAGGGATGAGCAAAGTTACAGGAAAGAATATTTCATTTAACAACTCGCAAACAAGAACTGGTAGTCCGGATTATCCACTAACCCTGGGAGTTAATGGCAGCCAGATATTGAGTGAAAACGTTAATTTCTCGAATGAAAATACCTTGACCTATTCAAAAATATTTGGAAAAGATCATTCCGTGAATATTGTGGGAGGATTTAGCGATCAGACCAGTAAATCTTCAGCTTTTGGCGCTGCTGCAATACAGATTCCGAATGAATCATTGGGAATAAGCGGACTGGATGAAGGTACTCCAAATTCGATAACCTCTAGCAGTTCCTCCTGGACGCTTCAATCATTTTACGGCCGGTTCTTCTACAGCTATAAATCCAGGTATTTACTAAATGCTACCCTACGTACAGATGGCTCCTCGAAATTTTCTCCTAAAAACAGATGGGGATATTTCCCTTCTTTAGGTTTTGTTTATAAAATTGGTCAGGAAAATTTTTTAACTAAGAATAGATATATTACCGATGCAAAAATCAGGATAAGCTATGGTGCGACGGGGAATAACAGAGTTGGAGATTTTTCATATCTTTCTGCCGTGACCTTTCCGTATGGGAACTATTATTCATTCGGTAATGCAACTCCTTCTGTTGGTGGTGCAACTAATTCACTAAGTAATCCGGATCTGAAATGGGAAACGACCAAACAATTTAATGTAGGATTAGATGTGTCTTTATTGAAAGGCCGGATTTCATTTACAGGTGATTATTATTATAAAAGAACCAATGATTTGTTGTTGAATGCTGATATACCCAGTTCTGCCGGTTATACAACAGCCTATAAAAATGTCGGATCAGTTTCCAATAGTGGAATTGAGCTTACTTTAAACACCTATAATTGGCAAACATCAGATTTCAAGTGGAATAGCAATTTTAATATTTCCTTTAATAAAAATAATGTTATCTCATTAACAAACGGACAGGAGTCAATATTATCTACTTCTGCTGGAGGTGGTGTTTTCTCAAGTATCGCAAGATACATCGCAAAAGTTGGCCATCCTATTGCTCTTTTTTATGGAACTATTTCTGATGGGTTGTATCCGTACAGTGACTTTGATAAATTGACCAATGGCACTTATGTTCTGAAACCTCAGATCCCTGGCAATGGCATTGCAAGGAATACAATTCAACCTGGAGATGCCAAGTATAAGGATCTAAATGGAGATGGTATTGTGAATAGTGAGGACTATACAATTATAGGTAATCCAAATCCAATTTTTATCGGAGGATTAAATAATAATTTTGAATACAAGGGATTTGATCTTAACGTATTTTTCCAGTTCTCTTATGGAAATGATATACTGAACGCAAATCGGGTTTTATTTGAAGGTGGAGATAATTATTCAAGTAATGTTAACATGTATGCGACTTATGCCAACCGATGGTCTCCGACAAATACGGATACTGATATCGCTAACAGAGCTGGTCGCGGGCCACAATACTGGTCAACACGTTATGTTGAAGATGGTTCATATTTGCGTTTGAAAACTGTTGCTTTAGGTTACACCTTCTCAAGCAAAATTTTAGAGCCCTTAAAAATGAAATCAGTACGAATTTATGCATCTGCACAAAATCTGTTTACCTGGACTAATTATTCAGGTTTAGACCCTGAGGTATCAGTTCGAAATTCTGCATTAACTCCGGGATTTGATTACTCTGCTTATCCCAGAGCCAGAACCATTACATTGGGATTAAATGCAACATTCTAATGAATGATGATTATCATTAATATTTTAAAATTGAGAATTATGAAAAAAATATATTATCAATGTTTATTGCTTATACTGGCATTTGGCATTTTTTCATGTAATGAGATTTCCCTTGAAACAGTTCCATCTGATTTTATAGCTTCTCAATATTTTTACGATAATGAGAAACAATTAAATTCAGCTCTTGTTGCTGTTTATGGCACCCAAATTACAGGCGCATTGTGCGGTATGGATGGTAACAGTTTATTTTGGGCATTTAATCAGACGGACGACTTAGTTGTAAATACGACAAATACAGCCCAACCTTCAAAATTCGATTATACCTCATCGAATGCAGCCCCGTACAATGTATATATGGCGCTTTATAAGGGTATTGAGCGAGCCAATTTGCTTTTGGCCAATATAGATAAACCACAAATGGATTCAACCGCCAGAAATGTCATAAAAGGTGAGGCTAAATTTCTAAGAGCATACTTCTATTTTCTATTGGTCAGTAACTTTGGAGATGTTATTCTAAGAACTGAACCAACAGCTTCAGTATCAGACGTAAATTATGCAAGAACACCAGCTTCTGAAGTATATGATTTTGTGATCAAGGAAATGGAAGAGGCTGAACCTTTAGTTTTACCTATCTCATCTTATAAACATAGCGGGAGGATAACAAAGTCAGCCGTTCAGGCTATATTGGCCAGGGTATGTTTGTATTATGCGGGCGCACCAAATAACAAGGTTGCAAAGTATACTGATGCATTAAAATGGGCAGAAAAAGTAATTAATTCAGGATTACATTCCCTTAATCCGGATTATTCTCAGTTTTTCATTAATACCATTCAGGATAAATACGACACCAAAGAGAGTATTTGGGAGGTTGAATTTTATTCTACTGGTGCGACAGATATTTATGGTCGGTATGGTCAGTGGGGAGCAGGAAATGGAGTTCGCCAACTTGATGTGACTCTAGGGTATTCAAATGGTGGAATAATGGCCCAAGCTATTCTTTATAATTTATTTAACAGTGCTGATTTAAGAAAAGATTGGGCAATTGCACCATATCATTGGTTAAATGATAATGCTACAACTACAGTAAAAGTTCCGTATCTTGACACTGAGATATGGGAAAGGCGTGTAGGAAAATGGCGTAGGGAATATGAATTGACTGCCCAGAAAATTCAGAATTATACTTCCACCAATTGTACCATGATGCGCTATTCCGATGTTTTGCTGATGGCTGCTGAAGCTGAAAACCAAATAAATGGCCCGACGCCGAAAGCAGTTGACTATGTAAACCAGGTTAGACGCAGGGCTTATGGAAATGGAAAGGCTTTAAAGTCATTTACAGTTACAAATAGTGGTTCTGGCTACACATCTGCACCTGTTGTTGCTATTTCCGGTGGTGGTGCTGCAAATACGGGCGGTTTAGTTCCTGCATCGGCAACAGCAACAATTTCAAATGGCCAGGTAACAGCTGTGACTTTAGTTAACAGGGGAACATTTTATAGCTCTGTCCCAACTGTAACAATCAGTGGAGGTGGAGGTAGTGGTGCAACTGTTGCTCCTCAGATCGTTCCGGTTACTGATGCAGATCTTCAGCCAGTGCAGATTACCGATAAAAGTTCTTTTTTACAGACGATTCAGGATGAAAGGGCCAGAGAATTGTGTTTCGAGGGGTGGAGACGCAATGATTTGATAAGGTGGGGAATATTAATTTCGACGATGAAAACATTATCTGCTTATATTCGACTAAATGCACCTTCCGCATTGAAAACACCATTATCTGCATCTGGAGATAATATAACTGAAAAGCATATTTATATTCCTATACCTCTGAGAGAATTGCAATTGAATCCATTATTAATTCAAACACAAGGTTGGTAAAAACTTTAAAATAATTTGAAATGAAAAAGTTAATATATACAAGTATTTTTTTTACGGGTTTATTGATATTACAAGCCTGTAATCGAAATGAATTTGTGCAGCTTACATTTGATGTTTCTACATCGAAATCTTCATATCAGGTTGGAGAAAATATTGGATATAATTTTACCGGTAATCCATATATGATTACGTTTTACTCCGGAGAACCAGGGAAAAAATATGAAAATAGAAACAGGTACACCGCTCAGGGGATACCAAAGCTCCAATTTACCTCTTTGATTGCAAATGGCGTACAAACCGGATCATTACATATCATGGTTTCGAACGATTTTTTGGGAGTTGTTAAAGGCAATGATTCTATTACGATCAGCAATATTCCGAAAGCAACCTGGACCGACATAACCTCCAGGGCAACCTTATCTGCAGGCACAAGTACTGCTTCCGGGGCTATCGATTTGTCTGATTTTGCAGCGTTGGAAAAACCGGTTTACATCGCATTTAAATATACAGCCGAAAGTGGTTCTATACAGCGCAAATGGACAATCTCAGGCCTAACAGTAACCAACACATTGCCGGATGCAACCACCTATACTTTAGCCAACCTTACTACGACAGCCATAAATAATTATGGGAATAGCTATTTGTATAGTCCAGGTTGGGTATCTTACAATGTTAACAATAGTTTCAAATGGGTTGTTGGTTCTACTCTGGTTATCACAGGAGCAACCACAGCCGCTGCGGCAACTAATCCGGCTGAGGCCTGGACTTTTACTGGCCCAATAGATCTTAGGGCTGTAACTTCTGATTTGGGTGTTCCCATTAAAAATATAACTACACGGATGATAAGTTATACGACTAAATATACAATTGCGGGGACCTATACGGCTACTTTCGTTGGATCAGATGCAAATGTTTACGGGGCGAAAGATGATTATAAACAAATTCAACTGACAATTGCTCCTTGATGATATATACTTAATCATAAATTTTTATTAGTCTAATCTGTTAAAGTTTATACCGGGAAGAAACGCATGTGAATTAGCAGTACTGATTCATGTATTGTAGTAGCTGATTTTTATTTCACACATGTTTCTACTCGGTATATTCTTTATCATACCTTAAAAACAAAAATATAAGCTTTATGAATAATCTAAAGATGAGAAGGATACAAAATTCTTGGTATTTCTCCTTGGTATTATGTTCACTTTTTTTGCTAGCTTTTACACATTCAGAAAAGGAGGAGAAGAGAATTGAGTTACCTTTAAAGAAACAGGGTATTATTTTAAATTTTTCAGCAGATGCCGTTTTGATAGATGCACACATGGGAAAAGATATAGATAGTATCAGCAAAGAACAAGCGGTAAAAGCGTTAAATGATTTTGTGGATAAATATGCCAATACACAGGTAACAAGCCTGTTCTTTAATGTTAACTATCAACGCGCTTGCTTCGACAGTAAAGTGATGGAATCCTATTGGGATATTCAAGATCCAGAGAAGAAAATAACTGGATGGCCTAGAATGTTCTGGAAAATTCATAAAAAAGGAATTGATCCTTTTAAAGTGTGTATTGATCGTTCACGCCTTAAAAACATATCACCCTGGATTTCCATTCGAATGAACGATCATCATTATTTCGATGATTCGACCCGGATAAACAGATTCTGGTTAGATCATCCGGAATTTAGAAGATCTCAATATGGAATGTTTAACTATGCAAAAAAAGAAGTCCGGGATTATTATAAAGCCTTTATAAAGGAGGTATTGGAAAAGTATAATATGGATGGAATTGAACTCGATTGGATGCGGACAAATTCTCTATTTCTTAAAGGGGAAGAGAATCAGGGGATTGAACTGATTAATCAGTTTATGCGAGACATCAGGGAACTTACGATACAAAAATCGTCAGAAAAAGGACATCCCATTAAAATTGCAGTGCGGATTCCATCGACACCGGAAATTGGCAAATCATATGGATTAGATGGCGTAAGTTGGGTGAAAGAGGGTTTGGTTGATATTCTTATCCCCACCAATTGGTATATTCCCACTAATTTTGATATTCCCATAGAAGATTGGAAAACAGAGATAGGTCCAGGATTAACTTACATTTTGGCAGCCGGAGCTGATAATGCAAACTGTATAGCAAAAAATACGTATCTAAAACAGATGTATAGTAATATCGAAACAATGCGCGGTTTTTCAATCTCTGCGTATAATCGGGGAGCAGACGCTATATATGTTTATAATCATTTTATGCCGACTTACAAATTGAAAATAATAAAACCCGATGGAACTATATATTTTACTAGCGATAAGCAGAAGGTATTGAATGAGATAGGGGAACTCTCTACTTCATTGGGAAAGCCAAGAACTCATGTATACACTTATCCTGATCCCGATGTAAAACCTATGGCCACCAAAGCATTACCATTATTAAAAGATATTAAAAATGAGTTTAATATACATTCCGGACCCAAACCCTTGACCGGAAATTACACCATAAGGATTGGGCTTGAATTGTTAAAAGGATTTGAGAATGCCCGCTTTTCAGTAACGGTAAATGACAATGAATGTCAGCAAATTGAGGATGTTCCAAAAGATCCTTCCTATGTGTATAATACAACTACAAAATGGCATGTAGTTACCAATATTTCAGAAACAGGGGCCAGGGTAATGCAGTTTAAAGCTGATTTAACAGCTGTAAAGAATGGGTATAACCAAATAAGAATAGTTAACACTCAAAATGAAGAACAAGCCATTACCTGGCTAGAGGTTCACATAGACTAAAAATACAATTAATTAAAAAACTAATGGGGAAAATATATTCTAATAATCAAAAACCTGCACAAAAGTTAGGGCTAACACAAAAGATGCAAAATGAAAAAGAACAATCGTATGAACCAAAAGCTGATTGGCTGAAAACGAATATGGTACGAAATCTGAGGTTTCTTTTACTAATAACAGGTTCATTTTTTTTGTTTGTGTTTGGACATCCTGAAAAGGGAAAGACCCCAAAGGGATTGCCAATAAAAAAACAAGGCATGATCCTTAACTTAGCCGCCGATGCTGTGGTGCTTCGGGCCGACTGGGGCACAAAGCTCAACCAGACTACCACTGAAGCGGAATTGAAAGCAAGTCCGGAGTTTTATAACCTACTGGCTGAGCATATTCGTAAGTTGAGCAGGGAACAGGCACTTACCTCTTTGTATGGTTTTGTGGATAAATACGCTAAAACCCAGGTTACCTGTTTATTCTTTAATATAAATTACCACCGGGTCTGTTTCGACAGCAAAGTAATGGATTCGTACTGGAACCTTCCCGATCCGGAACATCAGCTGACACACTGGCCCAGATGTCTCTGGATGCTTCAGCAAAAAGGACTCGACACTTACCAGTTACTCATCGACCGTTCCCGCCAAAAAGGAATATCACCATGGATTTCCATTAGGATGAGTGATCACCATTATTTTGATGATTCAACTAAAATCAACGGGTTTTGGATGAAGCACCCTGAATTAAGAACCTCAGAAAGAGGGGCATACAATTATGCCAAAAAGGAAGTGAGGGATTATTTCAAAGCATTTATTCTGGAGGTTTTAGAAAAATATGATGTGGATGGAATTGAACTGGACTGGATGCGGAGCCCATCCATTTTTAAACGGGAAGATATCTTGCAGGGAACAGAGTTGATCAATCAGTTTATGAAAGACATACGGCTTATGACAGAGCAAAAATCGAAGGAACGTGGCCACCCGATTAAAATTGCCGCCCGCGTTCCTTCCTTCCCCAATATCGGGAAGTCATATGGTTTGGATGGCATTGCCTGGGTAAAGAACGCAACGGTCGATATTCTTATCCCAACCAACTGGGCAAGCACCAACTTTGACATCCCCCTGGAGCTTTGGAGAAGTGAAATCGGTTCAGGTCATGATTATATCCTGGCTCCCGGCGCTGACGCCATTGGAAACAAAAGCTTTAACATTAACAGGTATAAATCAATGTTCTCAAATGTGGAAACCTTGCGTGGGTTTTCTGCTTCCGCTTACAGCCGGGGAGCCGATGCTATTTATTATTTCAACAGTTTCATCCCTGTTTACAGCCGGAAAATAGTAGATAAAAACGGGAATATCCAACTTTGTGATGACAGTTCCCTAATCCTTAAAGAAGCGGGGGAACTTTCTACCTCTGTAGATAAACCAAGGTCTCATTTATTTACCTATAACGATCCTGAAATAAAGCAAGTTTCCGGTCAGATTCAAAAGATTGTACAGGATAATAAAAATGTGTTTAACATATTTACAGGACCTAAACCCAAAAAAGGGTCTTATATTGTCCGGGTTGGATTGGACGAATTGGAAGGATTCAAAAATGCCCGGTTTGAGGTAAAGGTTAATGATGTGGTTTGTCGGCAAATTGAGGATATGCCAAGGGACCCCGCATATAAATATGACAATACCAGGAAGTGGGAATTTGTGACCAATGTTTCAGAAACCGGGGCCAGGGTAATGCAGTTTAAAGCAGATTTAAAAGCTGTAAAAGAAGGATACAACCGTATAAGCATTGTTAATTCTCAATCGGAAGAGCAGGCCCTTACCTGGCTGGAGGTCCATATTGATTAACGGCATAAATATGCGGAATTTAAAAGGGTACTAACCTGAATCGATTAAACTGACTACAAATGAACATACGCTTTATTTTTCTTATTTTGTTATTTACCACTACCCTACACAATTCGCAGGGTCAGGGGAAAATATTTCCAGGTGAAAATGAAAATACACCCTCCCGGTCCGAATATTTCTCGTGGATCAACAACACCAATGAAGGGGCAACTGAATCACAGGCATTGGTAAACCTGGATTTTTTTAGTTGGCTGAAAAATAAATATGGCATGCAACTGGATATTTATGCATTTGATGCCGGGGCAATTGATGGAAAGCGGTTTTATGGTAATCGGCAAAGCGATCGGTTTAAACGGCAATTCCCAAATGGCTTTTCTCCAATTACAAGTAAAGCGGCAGCTATGGGTACCCGATTGGGGGTTTGGGGAGGACCTGATGGGTTTGGCGATACGGCTGAAGAAGAAAAACAAAGGATTGAAACCCTGGTGAGCCTTTGTCGTGATTACCATTTTGAACTTTTTAAAATGGATGCCGTTTGCGGTCAGCTTCGTCCCGGGAAATATGATGCATTCGACCGAATGATGAGTGAGTGCCGAAAATACTCCCCTGGTCTGGTTTTGCTGAATCATCGCCTAAATCTTGGAAAAGGGATGGTCCATTCAACGACATTCTTGTTGGGAGGAGCCGAAACTTATATTGACGTGTTTACAACAAATACGATAACAGCACCTCATCACAGAGCCGGCGCCCTTGCCAGGGAACTGCCACCCGGACTGACCCGCCTTACCGAAGACCATGGCGTTTGTTTTTCATCCTGTCTTAACTATTGGGAAGATGACCTGATTTTGCAGGCATTCAATCGGAACCTGATTTTGGCGCCCGAAATTTACGGAAATCCCTGGTTCTTGCGGGATGATGAATATCCTGTGCTCGCCCGTATTTTCAACCTTCACCGGCAGTACCGCGATATTCTTGTGTCGGGGATGGTGCTCCCGGAAAAGGAATACGGGCAGAATGCCGTTTCAAGGGGCAATGACCATACCCGATTTATCACGCTGCGAAATTTGACATGGGAACCAAAAAATTATTCAGTAAAACTTGATTCATCTGTTGGCCTGACAGCCGGGGGAAATATACAGGTCCGGACTTACCATCCAACTGAAAAAACAATAGGAAACTTCCGGTACGCATCTTCTGTCAATATTGAAGTTCAGCCTTTCCGTAGCTGCCTGATCAAACTTTCGGATGCCGCAAGGGAACGCGAACCGGGCGTAGAAGGCACAGATTATCAGCTGATACCCAATATCGAAAGCAATAAGGTGACCATTAACCTGATGGCATTCCCCGGAACTGAAAAGCGGATAAAACTTTCAGGAGACTACTCCCTGTTCAACGTTGCTTCTGTTGACAAAGAGGACGTTTCTTCGCTTCTGAAGGGGAAATCCATCACTATTCAGTTTGAAGGGAAAAAATTTCAGAATCCGTTTCATCGCAAACTGGGTGACATGAAGGTTTGTACTGTTCCGGCAGATGCTGAATCAATTTACGAATCGACCTGTTTTGCTGCCAATAACAATTCACTGGAAGCACGTGAACTTGTACGTTCGGGGAAAAGCGCCGTACCCCAGGTGCAGGCAGCCAGGGAAGCTTTTGCTAACCAGAAAGCCTTTAAAACCAGGGAAACATGGGACCAATATTTGTTTGATGGCGATCTTTCGACAGCTTTTTCGGCAAATATGCGATTTGATGCATTCAATCTGCAAGGGGCTACATTTCGGCTGGATCTTGGTAACTCACAACAATTAGATTCGCTTGTTCTAAAGGTGCCTGATGAGTTTTCGCTGCAACCACTTAATTCAGAGGAAGGAGAAAACGCATTGGTTTCAACCGACCTGGTCACATGGGAAAATGCTTTCTTCATGGCTGGAAGATCAATGAAGGTTGACCTGACTTCTTTTCAATCGTTGAGATATGTTAAATTGGCACCTGCCCCATTGAGAATTTCCGAAATCATAGGTTATAAAAACGGCAGAGTGGTTGACCGGTCCGGTTGGCGGGCATCAAATCTTTTCAGACCATATATAAAAAGTCACTGGAATAAAGATATGATCTATTTCACACAAAAAGCATGGTCACAAAAATGTGTGCTGAACGAAATACCTGCAGGAAGCTATCTCTGTATTGCAGTTAATGGGGTTCATGGCATTGAGGGAGCTTATGCGGGGGTCAAAATTGACGGGAAATATTTGGGCTGTCCCGACAGGGCCCCCTCATTCCGGAGCAATGTGTGGGAATACAAGGTAAAAGAGTCGGACCGAAACTACACCTATTATTTCCCATTGAATAAAGAGATGATTGGCAAGGAAATAGAAACATTTGTTTTGGGATTTGATAAGGACCACCTGGATATTAAACCGGAAGTATATATCACGGCTTATCCCATTCCAATGAAGAAAATTGAATTGGTCCTGCAAAGAAGATAGGACCCTATTGTATACAATATTAAAACAACAGTAATCAATAAACAATGAAGCTTAAAATTTTAGTTGTACTGGCCCTCTTCGGGTTGGTTTTTGAAAGTTGCGTTTCGCATAAGATCACCCGTGAGGATTATGAATGGAGTGATTTCTGGAAAGAGCATGAACCCGACGCCACAAAACCGCGTGTGCTGATTATCGGCAATTCAATCACGAGGGGCTATTTCCCTTTGGTTTCCAAAAAGCTGTCGGAGAAAGTGAACTGCGACCGGTATTCCACCTCCCGAAGTATCGAAGATCCGGTGTTGCTGGAAGAGACGAGACTGGCTATGGGAAACTACCATCATGCAGTGATCCATTTTAACAACGGTTTGCATGGCTGGCACCTGAATAAGGAGCAATACCGCAAAGGACTGGAACGGTATGTGAAGTTTCTCAAAAGGCACAAATCAAAAAAATGTGTGCTTATCTATTCGCTGACCACCCCTGTTTCGTCCGAAACTCCGGGGCAGAAACTGGATCCTGTACGGAATAAAACGGTGATGGAACGCAATGAAGTGGCGCGTGAAATTATGGCTAAAAATGGCATTACCGTGATTGATCTCTATGGATTAATGGAGCCTGAACTGGATAAATATGTCGCTTCCAAAGGGAACCTGCACTATAAAGGAGAGGGTTATCAAATGATGGCAGATCTGATTAGCAGCGAAATCTTAAAGCTGATTAAATAAATGTATTAGCTGTATCGTCCGTCAAAAAGTGATGATTGATTAATAAACAAAATATTTACAGATGATAATCAAATCATTTATTTAAAAGTTTAAAGGGTACACTTGATGACCACGATCATGATGAACTGATTGCCTGTCATTCACCTCATTCGAATGATGCTCACAACTCATCTAAAACCTGCCATCCTGCCATTTCAAACTGCAGGATGGATGTTACAAGAATGAACACTACATTTGCCAATCCCAAAAGCCCGAATAATATCCAAACAGTAAGTTGTGAAAATTGCCATCCTGATTTTAAACGGACATTGCTCTATCCATAAGACCAGACAAAAAAAATGAATAAACAAGCTAAACTTAAATCAGGGCTGAACTTACGGCGGCTAAATTTCATGCAATATCTGCTTTTTGCGGCCGGATGGGTCGGACTATTTTTTTAGCAGACCATTCAAGAGTTGGCTGATCGGTTAATTTTTTTTTCAAACACGTTGACAAATAATTGATTATTGGAACTCTAATTTTGTATTTAAGACTATTTTTACCATTGTGGTGCTGCTATTTTTTGCATTAACCTTTAAAGAGGAAAAAGAATAAGACATATAACTATGAAATATAGATACTTACCTGCGATTTGGTTATTTCCGGCAGTACTGTTTTTAATGGGTTGTATTCAAAAAAAAGGGGATAAACAGGTGGAGGCCGGTAAAGACTGGCCGGTTTATCTTGGTGATCATTCAAGCAGTCAGTATTCACCACTCAACGAAATCAACAAGGAAAACATTGCACAATTGGATCTTGCATGGGAATATCACACAGGCGATGATGTGTCGAAAAACCATAGTCAGATACAGTGTAATCCAATAATTATTGACGGTATATTATACGGGACATCACCTAAACTGAAAGTATTTGCCCTCAGTGCAGCTACCGGGAAACGGCTTTGGGAGTTTGATCCTGATACCACAAGTAAGTATGCCCAGAATGTCAATCGGGGTATCAGCTATTGGCAGGATGGGAACGATAAACGCATATTGTTTTCTTCAGGTTCCGATTTATTTGCATTAAATGCTGAAACGGGTACCCTGGTTGAAACATTTGGAATCTCAGGCAAGGTTTCTTTAAGAGAGGGTCTGGGCGAAAGTGCACAAAACCTTTATGTTGTTGCCACCTCTCCCGGCATCGTTTATGATGATCTGTTGATTATCGGCTCGCGTGTTTCCGAGAATGCAGGGGCTGCACCAGGTAATATCCGGGCATTCAATATTCGCACCGGAAAGTTGGAATGGACTTTCAATACGATTCCAAAACCAGGTGAATTTGGCTATGAGACCTGGCCGGAGGAGGCTTATAAAACGGTGGGCGGGGCCAATTCCTGGGCCGGAATGAGCCTGGATGAGAAACGTGGAATTGTTTATATCCCGACAGGATCGGCGGCATTTGACTTTTGGGGAGGGAACCGCAAAGGGGAAAACTTATTTGCCAATTGCATTTTGGCCCTTAACGCAAAAACCGGGAAACGAATCTGGCATTTCCAAACCGTGCACCACGACCTCTGGGACCGGGACCTCCCTGCCCCACCCAATTTGCTGACTGTTATACATGACGGAAAAAAAATCGATGCTGTGGCTCAGATTACCAAATCGGGCTTTGTCTTCCTTTTTGACAGGGAGACCGGAAAATCGTTATTTCCGGTAGAAGAAAGACCAGTTCCAGCCTCTGATTTACAAGGAGAAGAAGCATGGCAAACACAACCTGTCCCATTGGCACCGCCCCCCTTTGCCCAGCAGGTTTTTACAGGAGATGAAATTACCGATATCAGCCCTGAATCCCATGCTTATGTCTCCGGCATGCTTGCCAAAGTCAGAACAGGAAGATCATTCATTCCGCCAAGTACGCAGGGTACCGTAATTTTCCCGGGCTTCGATGGCGGCGGTGAATGGGGAGGCGCGGCAGTTGATCAGACCACTTCAGTGTTATATGTAAACAGCAACATTATGCCCTGGATTTTAACCATGATCAATATCGAAGGGGATAAAAAAGGAGATTCAGGTACAGCAGAGAGGGCTTACAAAGTCAATTGTGCTGTTTGTCATGGCACTGAACGCCAGGGCGATCCTACAGGTACTTATCCTTCTTTGAAATCAGTATCGGAGAAATATTCCACAAAAGATATTCTGAATATAATAAACGCAGGAAAAGGTTTTATGCCCTCATTCAAACATTTGTCAAAGGAGGTAAAAGAATCGCTTGTTAAATATCTGGCAGGGAAAAAATCAGTAAACGATACTCATGAACTGGGTATGGCTAAAAATGCGGGTACTTTCCCTTATACCCATACAGGCTACAACCGTTTTTTAGACCAAAATGGTTATCCTGCAGTAAAACCACCGTGGGGGACCATTTCTGCTATTGATTTAAACGATGGAGTGATTAAATGGCAGGTTTCTCTGGGCGAATTTGAAGAACTGGCAAAACAGGGAATTCCACCAACAGGAACTGAAAATTATGGAGGTCCGGTGGTCACGGCGGGTGGTCTTCTTTTTATTGGTGCCTCAAAAGATGGCTATTTCCGTGCCTTTGATAAAGATACCGGCAAAGTATTGTGGAAATACAAACTACCTGCAGGCGGCTATGCGACACCGGCTGTCTACGAGGCTGAAGGTAAAGAATATATTGTAATTGCCTGTGGTGGAGGGAAGATGAGTACACATTCAGGAGATAGTTATGTGGCGTTTACACTTATTAAAAACAATTCTAAATAATGCAAAAATGAAAACGAAAAAATTGACAATTAGTCTTATTTCAGTACTGCTTTTTAGTGCAACAGGTTTTGCACAAATTCCAATTTTAAAGGATTATAACAGTCCTGTTCCGAAAGTTGTAACTCCGGCCCGGGTCACTCCGGATGGAGGGATTCCTGCTCCATCGGATGCAATCTCCCTGTTTAACGGAACTGACCTCTCGGAATGGACCGGAAGTAAAGGCGCTCCGGAGTGGGCCGTACACGACGGAATGTTTACAACTGTTGAAAAGACAGGCGACCTTAACTCCAAAAGGGAGTTTGGCGATTTTCAGCTTCATATCGAATGGATGCATCCTGCCGATATTACCGGTGAAGGTCAAATGCGCGGCAACAGCGGAATTTTCCTGCACGGACTGTATGAGATACAGGTACTTGAAACGTTTAATAACAACAACAAAACCTATGTCAATGGACAGGCAGGTGCGATTTACAAACAGCATTCACCGCTGGTGAACCCCCTCAGGCCACCCGGGGAGTGGAACTCCTACGATATCATATTTTCCGCACCAACATTCAATGCTGACGGTACTTACCGCACCAACCCGAGGGTAACTGTCCTGCTTAACGGGATCCTGATCCAGAACAATGCCGTGATCTACGGGGCGACCCGCACAGAAACGGTAGTTGAAAAAACAAGGGGCGGATTGCAGCTCCAGGATCATGGATGTAAGGTCAGCTACCGGAACATCTGGGTCAGGGAACTTTAACCGAATTGTGCATTTTCTCCACTGACAAACCCATTAAAACAAATATGTAAATGACAATCAATAATTCACGACGGACATTTTTAAGGACAGGCGCACCTGGAATAACCGGGATGACCATAATTCCTGCTTCGGCACTTGGAAAATCCACAGGCAATACAAACCGCATTTCTCCAGGCGACAAACTGAATATTGCATATGAGGTTTACCAACATCGGTGATGACGAGAAACTGAGTTTCAGGTTGCAGAATGCGTTTACAATTACAAATGGAGATCCAAAGTGGAACAATAAAGATACCCAACCGGTAAATGCCCGGCAATTTGCCGAAGAGCTAATCAGGCACAATTACCGCGAAGGATGGAAACTGCCCAATGAGCCTTTGTAGGCAGGACATTGATGATTTCTGAGTTAAATCTTCAGCCAGAAAAGAGCACAGCAGAAAATATAATGGCTACCAAATCCAACGGCTAGGCGATATTGTTGAAATTTTTTTAAGCCTGTCATCGATGTGATTATCTCGCAAATTCATATTGGCAGACCAGGGAAAACTGGAACTTAAAATGAAAATCAGATTTTAAAGTTTAAATGAAAATCATGAAGCATTGCAGAATTCGGATCAGGTCAGATTGGAGGGTGCTGACCTTATCTTTTTTGTGTCTGGTAATCATTTTTTATCAAAATGAGACTTTCGCTCAAAAGCAAGTCGGGGTTAAAAATACCCTTGAATATTTTAAAAAAAGCACACGGATTGCAGATACCATCTGTTACAAGGAAGCAGGTGGGCGAAAATTGTTCCTCCTGGTTATGAAACCTGAAAATAAGCTGCGCATTAAAAACCGGCCAGTCCTGGTTTGGATTCATGGCGGAGGATGGACCGGAGGGAATGCAGGTCAGTTTATCCCCCAGTTGCGCTATTCCGCTGATCGGGGAGCTGTTGGTATTTCAGTCGAATATCGGTTGATAAAAAAAAACAATGCTCCTGATGATGGCAATACTACAATCCTGACCGATTGTATTGCCGATTGCAGAGATGCACTTCGATATATTCGTGAGCATAAAAATGAACTGGGAATTGATCCAAAACGGGTGACAGTTATTGGGGATTCAGCAGGTGGACATCTGGCTTTGTGCATGGGGATACTTGATGCTCCATTTGTCGAAAAGGCCGATGCTGTGATTGATTGCAACGGGATTACTGATTTCAATAACAAAACCTGGCAGGTTTATCTTCCTCATAAAAAAGGGTTGGATGAAGAGATTCAGGCATTTTCCCCACTGTTTCATCTTGACAGGAATGATCCGCCCCTGCTCATCTTAAATGGAGGTAAAGACAAAGTGGTAACCCCGGAAGAGGCCAACAAACTTTACCTTGAATCGAAAAAGGCAGGGATTGACAGCGAATATATGTTATTCGACGATATGCAACATGCTTTTATTCTCACCAATTATCATGCAACCGAAGAGCAGACAACACGGGCAATGCTTGAAATTGATAACTTTCTGGTTAAGAGAAAATTATTAAAGGGCGAAACCGTATTAATGCAACAAGATAAGCTTAGGTAAATGATCAGCCAGATCAGCAAGTGAACAATAAAGGAATAAACCTGAATTTAAAAATCAAAAGATGTTCATACATAAATCAATAAAATTGAGTCATTCGTTGAATAAAGGGAGACAGAGGGTGATTGAAGCATTACTTACGCTTACATTTTTCATTATTTCTTCCGGCGCCGGAAATGGAGTACCAACCGGGAATTCTGTTCCGGAGACAAAGGGCATGAAGAGTGCAATTCAAATGGATAATAATTCAACGTTTTCGGTTGGGAACATGCAGGTAAGCGCTTCTGCCCAAACATTATCAGTAACCGTAAACGGGAAACAAATATTTGAGTTACCTGCCTGTCTTGCAGTAGATACTGATGGATCCAAAGATGCTGATTTGTTTGAACCTGCTTTCAAAAAAGAAGGTAACCGCTGCGTATGGACGGTGCAAAGCTCTAACTGGGAAATGAAGGAATATTCTCTTTCAGCCGAGGGTTCAGCAGTTGTATTACGGGTAAAAGTCAAAGGACATGGCAAGCTGGGCAAGATTCGCTATTTCCCGGAATCGGGGAAAGCAGGACAACAGCTCGGGTATGAAGTGTCACGCTATCTGGTTCCTGTAGCATTGGGCGGAGCGAAATCTTTGCCCCAGTGGTGTAATACAATGGAGAGTGCCAGTATTGAACTGGGTTATATGACGCCGCCTTTGTTGGCTTTCCCTTTTCAGGGGGATTTCCCGGGTAGTTGTGCAATTGGATTGGCGCCAAGACCAGGTGCTTACAATCTTGACTATTTCCGTTGTGAGTTCGCATCATTTCGCGATGGCCTTTTTTCAACCGACTTTTATGGTTATACCGAGGTAGCGGGTGAATATGAATTACCGGCATTGACATTTACTGCTGGAGCCAATGAGTTTGATGCACTGGCAGCCTATTCTGAATGGCTTTACCAGTTTGGAGGCTGTCATAAAACAGATCGTGCCAGGGTTCCCCGCTGGTGGCTTGGCCCTCTCTTTTGCGGCTGGGGCGAACAATCCTATTTGAGTCCGGGAGATGTTTATGCCGGCGCCAACCAAAAAGATTATACCACCATGTCGCGACGTTTGGATGAATTAGGACTGAAACCCACCTTCATCATCATCGACGATAAGTGGCAGGGACAATATGGCGAGCTATTGCCCGATCCAAAGAAATGGCCCGACATGCGTGCTTTTACCGATGCAGAACATGCAAAGGGCCGACATGTTTTATTATGGCTTAAGTCGTGGGACAACGAAGGCCTCCATTCCGCAGAATGTGTCAAAAGTCTTTGTACCCCGTATGGCGCCGACCCCACTTCACCAGTTTACAGGAAACGGATACAGGAGACCATACGCAGGCTATTGTCATCCGAACCGGGATGTTTTAATTGCGACGGTTTTAAAGTTGATTTTGCCAACTGTATGCCGCTGGGCAAAAATCTGGTAACCAGCGAACACGGGGTATACGGCATTGAATTGCTGAAAAGGTTGATGACACTGATCTATCAGAGCGCCAAAGCCGTAAAGCCCGATTGCCTGATCAATACCAGTTGCTCACATCCTTATTTTGCTGAAGTTACCGACCAAAGCCGGTTACACGATTACAACGGACAGTTAAGGTATCTTTGGGAGGTTCGGGAATTTAGGGCTAAACTTTTTCTTGCTGCTTACCCTGGTATCAGCATAGATACTGATGGCGAGTACTCAACCTCCATTGAGCAAACACTCAATTACCTGCGTCGGGCCCCCGAACTTGGTATTCCTGCACTCTATCAACTTCATGGATCAAAAAAAATGCCAATGACCGATGACAATTACAGAGAAGTTGCAAAAATCTGGAGAGACTATTCACGAAAGATCGACAAACAATAAAATCACCTTACAGCTTATACGCTGGTAATAAAAAACTCAAATGAATATATTTTTATTAAGAACATAAAAAATCGACTAATTATGAAAATGAACAGCAAATTAATCATGGCGATAATGTCTTTTCTGCTTGTGGCAGGAATAGCAAACGCCCAGAACAAACGCCCACCCTACCAGTATCCGGAAGATCCGCAGGTATTACAAAAAATCAACCAGTGGCAGGAACTGAAATTCGGCCTGTTCATGCACTGGGGAACTTACAGCCAGTGGGGAATTGTCGAATCGTGGTCGCTTTGCCCCGAAGACAGAAACTTTACTTCGGTCCGCCCTGCAGGGAAAAGCTATTTTGACTATGTCAAGGATTATGAAAACCTGAAGACCACCTTCAATCCTGTAAAGTTTGATCCTGCGAAGTGGGCTAAAGCCGCCCAATATGCCGGGATGAAGTATGTTGTTTTCACTACCAAGCACCACGACGGTTTTAACATGTACGACACCAAACAAACCGATTACAAAATCACCAGCCAATCCTGCCCGTTCAGCGCAAGCCCCAAAGCCAACGTAGCAA
>JAHEYS010000313.1 GCA_023251475.1 Prolixibacteraceae bacterium | reverse complement strand
CTTTATGACGCACATATCTTCAACCCACCCGGCATCGAAGATCGGATTATTATTAAACCTTGTCCATGTAACTCCATCCACGGAGGTTGCATACCCAAGGTGACTTTCGGTTGACTTCCCATTCTGTTTATTATACCCTGTATACCACATGTGATATAATCCATCTTCTTTCAGGATATACCCTCTCTCCCTGATTTTCTGATCCCAGATATTGTTACCTGTGCCGGTGAAAACCGGATTCTTTTCATAGGAGGTGAAATTTATCAATTCGGACGGAAACCTGGATTGGCCATTCCTTTTATCCGAATCTTCAGATTTGGCCAATGTAAGATTTGATCCATCCAATAAGAGAAACAACAAAATAATTCCGTAAACAGTTCTCATCCCTTAATATTTAAAATGATAGAATATATTGCCGGGGAAGCACATTCCATGACTTAACGACAATTGTGTAATTATCAGAGGGCTCCGGTAATTTCATTGTTTCAATAGTAATATGTTTGCTTTCGCCCGGAAGCAAAGAAAAGAAATTATCGGTATAAAATGATGGACGGACCGGTTTCTTCGCACGGTCAATTAACTGGATCTGGGTAAAAAAGGCAATCGTGTTGGATGAATTTTTCACATCCGCTTCAATTAGGTAGGTTTCCCCATTTTTTATGACATGGCATAATGTTTTTAAAGTCGTTTTTTTCATCGCAGCAAGCGGTTCAAATCCCCCTGATGCGGGACCTGTAAAGGTTTCCTTGCCCAGGTATTTATTGGACGACCTCCAGTAGAAGCTACTGGCAACTTCTTTACCTGTATCGTCAATCAATCGTAGTTTGATGAAGTGAACCGGTGTAATCTTTGAATTAAATTCCAGCTTTATGAGGTCATTCAAAACTGCATCTTCAGGTATGGTGTCGAGCTTTTTGGAATATGACGCGACTTTTTTGCTATTTAAATCATATACTTCAGCGGTAAGCTTTAAGTCTTTGAAAGGCCTGAAATAGTCGTTGTAAACCGAGATTGTATTTTTCAGATAGTCGAATTGCGGATGAAGAGGTTCCAACGCATTTTGGGTATGATAAAGCGAGGCTGTTGGTTCAAGCGACCAGTCCCACATCCGGCCGCAGACCTGGCGAATAGGGCAATTGAGATACCAGAAAAGCAGGCCTGAACAGTACCTGTCACCGTATCCGAATTTGTTGTAATTCCAGGTTTCCCAAATTGATTTTGAGTTGATCGCACCTACCAGCTGCCCCTTTTTTGCAAACTCTTCAATTGATTGAGATTCCCCGTAGTTGTTAACCAGATCCTTGTATTTTGTCGTCATCTGGTGAAATCCGCCTCCGTCGAGGTAGTCCCATATCTCCCTGTTAATTGGCCACAAGTCTTTTTCGTCCATCATTTCACGCAATACTTCAACTGTAGTAAGGGTAGGGGCGCCGTATTCGGGATTAAAGCCATCAATTCTGCTTCCCCGGCTAGATGCCGTATTCCCGTAATGCTGCATCGGATTGACCTGCTGATACGGACTTCCATCGTGTACACCATCACATTCTGACTGCATCTGATAAGGACGGGTACCATCAAGATTCATGATTAATTCCTGTGCTCCTGAAACCGCTGTCCCCTCATTGGACGAAACGTAAAAGATGAGCGATGGGTGGTTCCTGATCCGTTTAATGGTTGAAGCAAGATTATTCAGATATAGCTGTTTATCATTTGGATGCCTGGTGTCGCCGGTAAGCCAGAATTCCTGCCAGACCAACAAACCAAATTCATCGCAAAGCTGATAGAAATAGTCAGATTCGGCGATACCTCCTCCCCATAAACGCAATAAATTGATGCCTGATTGTTTGGTATAACGTAGTTCTGCATACATCCTTTCATCCGAGTTCCGAAGCATGGCTTCAGGAATCCAGTTCGCACCCCGGATAAATATTTTCTTTCCGTTGATATAGAAAGTTTTGGAGCTGTCTGGTGTATTTCTGTCCGCCATGATCTCCCGGATTCCATAACGGGTTTTAATGGAGTCGGCAGATTTTCCTTCGGTCTCTACCCTCATTTTCACTTCGTACATCTCTGGTTTACCTTTAAACCGTGGCCACCAAAGACGGGGGTGATTGATCGTTAATGCAGGAAACTCCCTTGAGGTAAACGTCACTTCCTTCTCCTCACCCCTGATCAATGTTACTTTTTTCTCAAAATTGATTCCTTCCCCGACAATCTCTCCTTTTAGGGTACACTGAATTGGTTTCATGGAACTGTTTACCAGTTCGACAGTAACCGTCTGGTCTGCTCTGTCGTAACCGGGCTTTGAAAGGTTTGATTTTACAAAGAGGTGGCGCAGGGCGACTTTATTTGAAGAATAGATGGATAAACTTCTCCAGATACCGGTATTCCGATCCCGAATCCCGTCTTTAAATGTGAAATCCCATCCGACCGACATCAGCATCGTGGTATTCAGCCCGATATTTCCATCACCGCCGTTGCGGTTCTCCCCCCTTGCCGCCCATGATTTTACCTTGTTTGTCCCTTCAATATCTACAGGTAGAACTTTGATTGCCAAACCGTTTTTTTCTCCTATCCTGACAAAATCTGTAATGTCGATAAAATCCTGCATAAACATTCCTGAAATATTTCCCACCATGTTCCCGTTCAGCCAGATCTCAGCCCTGTAGTTGATTCCATCTACCTGTAGCCAGACCGTTTTGTTTTGATAGGCTGAGGGCACTTTAAATTCGGTCCGGAACCAGTAGGTGTAAAACTCCCGGCCTGCCTGTGAAATATCAGGTATCAGCTTGGCGGAGATTTTATTATTGAGCCCATAATAAGGTTCAGGATAGACTTTGTTGTAAACCAGGGAGTTTAGAACAGTCCCGGGAACAATTGCCGGAAGCCAATCCTGAATCTTAAAACCTGGTTTGGAGAGCTCACCTGCAGAGACGGATACATCCCCGGCTTTTTTCATCACCCATGAAAAATCCCCCCCATGCCCATCTTTAGAGTCTAAATAAATTTTATCCTTTCCGCGAGAATCGTTTTTAGGCTGGGCAGGTGAGTTACTAACAATTGAACAGAAAAGTATACTTAGTAACAGATTTTTCATTTATAATACATTTTCAATGGGACTGATAATTTTCAATTGTTTAAGGAAAAAGGAGAAGAAGGGTTTAATCTTCTTCTCCTTTATTTAATAAATTTTATTTAAATCCTGAGATCAGTAACCTGGATTCTGCTGCATTATTGGAGTGGTTACATCGATCATACCCTGAGGAATGGGTCTCAGATTATGTATGGCAGAAATAACTGGTGCACCGGTTAATCCAAAGGCGGTCCATGGATTATATTTTGAGGCACGTGCGATTAAAGTCCCTGTACGTTTGAGATCGTACCAGCGCTGACTCTCACCCATAAATTCCCGTCCGTATTCATCCAGGATCAGATCAATTGTAATATTGGCTGGTGTAGCTCTGTAGGAAACAATATTGGTGATAGGGTCTACTCCCAAAGCCGGATTAGCCGCACGATTTGGGTTCATACCCGCGTTCAAGCCCAAAGCACGATCGAGCACTTTATTGTAGTAAACATCGGCTGATCCTGATTTGGCCCCTGTGGCGCCTTTAACAATAGCCTCGGCTGCCATTAGGTAAAGTTCTGCAGAACGGAATAAAGGATCGTTAAACGTTGAGAATCCATCATTATAGGAAACTCCGGGCTGGAAAAATTTCCAGAACATGGGGGTTGTCCAAAGCATATTATCCACAACTCCTTTGGTCGGTGTTATTGGTGCATATCCTACGATTTCACTCATATTTGAAACCGAATAATTTTTAGTGCCGCCCAGTACATTCTTCCCTCTCTGAGATGCAAGCGTTACCGGTTTATTCCATGGTAAAATAATGGCCGTGGTATCGCCGACTTTATAAGTAAGACTGATATTTTGGGAATAGGTGTTATTGATCAGGCTGATGGTCTGGGCCACTGTTGCATAACTAATGCTATTGAAGGTCCCTTCGTAGCGCGAATCAAGGGTTGGGTCAAACAAACGGTAAGCTGCCCAGGTGGGTTTATTCCCATCTCCCTGCAGTTTGCTGTAAAATTGAGTGGTACCCCCTGCCTGTGCAACGCCGCTTGGTCCCTCGCCAAACTGACTATGCATGTTATTGCCAATTAACCCGGTAGCCGGATTCGTATTGCCATCTCCCCAATAATAGGCCGGATTTGAATATTGTACGGCAAATACAACCTCTTTGCTAGCATTTGCAACCGCTACAGAAGCCGCCATTGAGGGCTGGGTTGCTGTAACTTTTTTATCGTGTACGGGCCACAAATTATTCCAGTTGGTTTCCATCGGATAGAGACCTGAGGTAATAAGTTCATCACAAAGTTGAAGAGAACTTGTGAAATCGGCAGCTGTTCCTCCTAAAGAATTGTTGTAATTCCATCCTCTGGTTAAATAAACCTTGGCCAATAAAAATTTTGCAGCTCCCTGGGTAGCGCGACCAATATCCGTTGCGGTGGGTAGAGGTAATGTTGCCACACAGGCGGTAAGATCTGTAATTATTTGTGCATAAACATCCTTAGACGCAGTTTTTGGCCAATCCAGACTCCCGGTTACTGATTCAACCAGTGGCATAGGAATATCACCCCATTGCTGAACTGCCCAAAAGTAGCATAGTGAGCGTAAAAATTTAGCTTCGCCAACCCTGGTTGTTTTTTTTGTAGCATCCATCCCTATTACAGCATCTGCGCGCCCGATCACGGCATTGCACCTGTTGATTTCACGGTACAACACATCCCAAAGACCTTGTAAACTGCCATTTGAAGAATTAAACCTTGCATCATACTGATCCAGCGGATTACCTGTTTGATTTGGCAGATTATAAAAAATGCCGCCCCAGCCACCTGCTGTAAAAATATCAGTCCCTTTTATGGTCAGATTTCGCTGTTGAGTAATATCCCTAAGTAATGGATAACAGGAAGTGACCAACCCTTCGTATCCGACCGGATCTGTGTAGTAATTATCGGTTGTTCTGCTGGCCGGATTGTATTCCTCAAGCCACGATTTTTTACATCCAACCAGTAAAAGGCTAAACAATATAAAGTATATCGAAGCTTTTTTAAGATTTTTATAAATAGACATACGATTGATTTTTTAATAGTTAGAAGGCAATATTAAATCCAAAAGTGAAAGTTTCAGACGGTACATCATCCTGGTAGGCTGCCCCGTTATATTCAGGATCTCCCCCATGAAATTTGGTGAAATAGGCTGGATTAACCGCCTGAAGATAGATACGAACCCTGTCAATTGCCAGTTTCTCCAATTTTGCTCTTGGAATGGTGTAACCTAAGGTGATATCCGAAATTCTGAGGAAGCTCGCATCTTCAAAATAAATGGCATCCCTGTAATTATTTGCCACAATACCCATTCCATACATTTCGTTAGATGGGTTGTTCTTCGTCCAGTAGTTGAGTGCCAGACGACCGCCGCCGCCGGCATCCGAGACGTAACCGCTTAAAAATCCATTCTTAAACATCGTCCCTTTGCGATAGTACATCATCACAGAGAGGTCAAAATTTTTGAAGTTCACACGATTGGTCATCCCAATGGTAAATTTTGGTAATTGTGATCCTAAGATGACACGATCATCTTTCCCCACAGTACCCAAAGTGATCTTTCCGTCGTTATTCTGATCAACAATACGTACCTGTCCCGGAACAGCTCCAAAACTTTTCGCCAATACGCTATCCTTTAACTGCCAGATACCTTTAGCCTGAAAATAGAGGAAGCTTTTCAATGGCTGTCCGACTGCCAGAACATTCTCCGGATTAGTGGAACCGCTCCAGCCGTATTGTGCACCATTTGGTAATGCTTCGAGCTTGTTGACGTTCTTTGCAAAATTTATTGCGGTAGTCCATGTGACACTCTTGCTCGCTACATTTACAGTGTTCAACAGAATCTCGACCCCTTTATTTGAAACGCGTCCAACATTGGCCGTTATGGTATTAAACCCGGAGGCGGTCGGCAGTGCCTCTTTCATGATCAAATCCTTGGTAGTCCTGTCGTAAACTTCAACAGCAGCAGTAATCCTGTTTTTAAACAAACCAAGATTCAAACCAAGATTTAGCTCCTGACTTCTCTCCCAGCCTAATCCTTTGTTGCCGAGGTTATTTGGAGCAAATCCAATTCCTGCAGCTGATCCAAAACCATAATTGGTCGTTAACAGTGTTGCCGTAGTCGAATATGGTGATACCACGGAATTACCCACCTGTCCGTAACTGACACGTAATTTCAGATCTGAGATTGCAGATATCTTCTTGATAAAACGCTCATCGGCCATACGCCATGCAAAGGCTCCGGAGGGGAAAAATGCCCATTTGTGCCCTTCTGCCAATTGTGAGGCGCCGTCCCCGCGACCCGTTAAGGTGAAAAGAAATTTGTCATTGAAGGTGTAGTTCACCCTGCCCATGTAGGAGTCCATGGTTCTTTGATAGAATGCACTTCCAATAGTCGGAGTTGAAGATGCCGAGGATAAATTGTACCAGTAGGAGACATATGGCAATCCCGTAACTGCAATAACATTCATTTCAGTTGTCGTCTTGAAGGCACTTTGCAGGGCCGTGACGCTCAGTTTGTTTTTGCCTTTTTGATAGTTGTAACTTAGCTGATTGTCAAAAGTATAAGCTGCAATATAATCATTTTCAACCGATGCCCTTGTATTTGCACCAAGATTTACTGATTTTGAATATTTACCCCTGTACTCATCCTGCTTGGCGAGCTGGTAAGAGGCAGAAATAGATGATTTAAAGGTCAGCCCCTTTAATAAATTAATCTCTGCATAGGCATTTCCCATTTGACTGGAGACATTTCGTGTCCACACATAATTGGATCTGCTGGAGGATTCCAGTAATGGGTTCATCGTATCATTTCTCCCCATTTTTACGGCATATCCGTCCACCGGCCCTATGGCTGCATCACCGCCAACAGCTGCATCAACAAGGTCATTGTAGAAGAGCGTAACAGTTGGCCTGCTTCGGTAGGCCGTTCTAAGGATCTCAAGGGAACCGGTGGGATTGTTCGAAAAATTTTCATAGATGGTTACCCCAACCTTTAAAAATTTTGTGATTTTCGAATCTATCGAAGCATTTACGTTGTATTTCTTATAATAGGTAAGATTTGTCATACCGTCTTCGTCAATATAACCACCAGATATTCTGTATGTCGTTCCGCTGTTACCGCCTGAGATTGCAAGCGTAGAGCCGGTATTCATCCCCGGCTTTGTTAACTCCCTGACAATATCGGTCGATTTTCCATTGTTAATAATGTTCATCTCATTAACATTGAATGTATTCGCCTCCGTGATGCTTGAACCATTCAATTGTGCATCTGTTATTGTAGACTTGTAAAACTCCTGTGCATTTTGCATTCTGGGAAGATGGGCGGGGGTTTTTATCCCTACATAACTATCGAAGGTAACCCTTGGCTTTCCGGAAATCCCCCGTTTGGAAGTAATTATAACTACACCATTTGCCCCTCTCGAACCATAAATCGCAGTCGAAGAGGCATCTTTCAAAATGTCGATTGATTCAATATCTGCCGGATTAATATCCATTAATTTTCCGCCTATTACACCGTCAATTACAATTAATGGCTCCGTCCCCTGCGATTGCTGGGTACTACTGGTCAGTGTGAGGTTTTTTGTGCCATCTGCATTTGGGTCTGCAGTAATCGTATTTTCTCCGCGAATGGCGATTGACCATAAAGCACCTGGTTTATTGCTTAATTTCGTGACCAGCACCCCTGGCACCTGTCCCTG
>JAHEYS010000312.1 GCA_023251475.1 Prolixibacteraceae bacterium | reverse complement strand
TAACAGGTCCCCCGATACCTTGAAATATTTGCCCGAAAACAGGTTCTTCCAGTGCAGACAGGATCGGATCCAATTCATTTCCTGCGGCAAAAGGTCCAATTATCAACCAATTCGAGACAGCAGAAACCTTATTGTCAATACGTTTCATTTTGCCAAGTCCAATCTCCGGGTAAACAGAAGTTTTATTTTGCACGGCCCCTTTATCTGAAGGGGGCTGAAGGTAAACGCGCCATTCTGAGCGGTTGGAAACCGATTTTATTAAAAGTGAATTATTCCCCTTTTTCAGTCTGGCCGTAAAATGGAACGGGAATTCGATACTTCTCTCGTCATAAATTAGTGCAAGTTTCTGATCCTTATCATTTTGGTATTCCAGCTTTCCGTTGAGCCAAATAGTACAGCCATCGTTGTGCCCCAGTTGAATCTCCATTTCCATCGTTTCAGGAGCCTGAAGCTGAGTATAGGCATAGGCGGCAGTTTTACCGGCTACCGTGAAATTACGTCCAAAATCGATCATCTGGATTCCACTGAACTCTTTGATGTCTGTTGCCAACTCCAGACGATATGCAAACGGTGTCTCCCGGACTAATTTATCGCCAATCCGTTTTGCAACGGTCAGCGGGTCAGCCATTGTTGGGTCTGACCCTTTTGTGTGAATTGGCAGGCAGATTTCTGCTGCCATTAAGATACAGAGTATAAACTCTTTCATGTGCGTTGTTTTAATTTTCACCAGATACTCTTTTAAACGATCACCTGATTATAGACAATGAATTATTCTTTAAACTTAGCGGACTGTTGTTCTGACTAATTGAGACAGATCCACATTCCCGGGTTTAATTTGAATAGGTGAAGGAATCTGTCTTAAATACCATTTAACAATCCATTTAATTGACTCTCCGGGCCGAAGTGTTTTATAACCACCCTGATTTTCAAGTTCAATGTAAGTCTTCTCTTTATTTGTGTAAAGTTCTATTTCTGTTTCGTGGGGCGCCTCCTGTTCGATACCGATATCAGGAAATTGCTTGATAAAAATCAATCCATGATTACAATGGGCAAGCCACCCTTCAGCGCCATTCCGGAACAATTTCTGATGACCGGTAACCAGTTCATGTTGATATTGAAACCAGCAAATATCATTCAGATCTTCGGTTACAAGATTCGACCTTGAAAACCCTCCGGGAGTTCCTACCGGAAAGAAGGTGAGACCTCCGGCCACAACGCGTGTTACTTCCCATGGAGCAACAGATTTATCCTTATCCGAGATATTGGTGATAGTGTATTTAATTGAATATGAGCTGTCTGATTTATTAACAACAATAGATTTCGACATTTGACAACCACTTTGGACGTCAGCTCCGCTGGTCAGCGTCAACGTCTCTTTTTTGAGCGTTACCGTGTAAGGGGCCACATCCAAAACCGGCGAGGGTGGCCATTTCCAGTTTTGCGGGCTTAACCAAAGTGTGGAGCCATAGTTTTCGGGATGAACAGACGGGGTGCTTAAGATTTCCTGATCCTTTAGCCGGAAGGAGATAATTCTTGCTCCAAAATGGGCATTCACCGCCATGACGACATCCGCCACTTTGGCTTCATAAATTCCGTCCTTTGTTGCCTTCCATACCGGTTTATCCTTTTGCTTTACCGCGTAGGAATTTACAGTCCCGAACAGGAGCAGACTCCATATCGCGAAGGATATCAACCGAATTTTAAAACAACTTTGCAGATTCGGGTTCATAAGCAATCGTTTATTCATTTTCTGAAGCATCTTTAACTATTTTTTATTGCATCGGAGGCCTGTGAATTTCAAAGGCTTCAACCGGAACAGGGCCATCGCCGACAGGAATCAGTTCGAGCGTATGCGGACCATTATCCAGTCCCTGAACAAGGGTTGTTTTGTAAACCTTCGTCTTGTCGGTGGTTTCGGGCGAGGTATAAGTACTTTGGAACAATGGCACCACCGACCAGCTGGTCTCAAACCCAACCTGGGCGGCAATCTTAAATGTCTTTCTAATTGGGGTAAACATGTAATCAGAGGGGTCGATTACTACCCTTCCCGATTTGGAAACGAAGGGTTCCTCACTGTTTCCGGAACCATCTAATCCGGTTTGCGAGCCTTTAACACTAAAATTCCAAACGGTGGAGTCTGCATTGACTTTATCAACTGTCAGGGTCCATGTTTCGGGAATTAACGGCCGGTTATAACTTATCCGTCTGATGAGTGGAAACCATGTTTTGGGTCCCGGACCTGGCCTGGTAATGGTGTAAAGCGATTTATTGTTTTCAACAGGTTTCCCGTCAATCAGAATACGGGCAGTCCCCTGTTTTTCCGGTTTGGGTATTTGTCCGGCAATTACATCGACGCGATTTCCATAAAACGTAAGTTTCAGCCCGTTTTTTTCCGAATCACCCGTTGGAACGCCGTTAATCATTTTCCAGGGCTTTCCGGAAAACGTCAAAGGTTTGATTCCATTTACATCGTAAGCCGTTTTGGCAAAGCAGGTTTGCACCATGTTTAACCATGATGAAGGGAATAAGGGATTATACCTGATGTGACGGCCAATCAGTTGAGCCATGAGCCAGTTTCCGTTGGGATTCGGATGGACACCATCCCGAAGCAAATCTTTCTGATTCAGGTTATTATCTACAAGGTATCTGATCCATTCGGTGGTAATATCGACCTGCTCCAAATTATATTTGCTGGCAATATAATGCAGGTACTGGTACGACGCCGGGTTAAAAGTCTTCTGGCTGCCATCAAGATGATGGTTCATCAGGATCACATCGGCCGTGGTATACCTGCGTATATTGGTAAAAAGCTGTTCCAGCTCACCGTGAGCTTCGCCGCCATACACATGAAAAATAATCAGATCGGCACAGGCAAAGTAGACGTCGTGAACCGCAGTACGGATGAGCTGTTCCCCGCCAAACCCGCCGATCGACCTGTTTTCGACCGTAACGTCTGCGAATGGAAACTTCTCCTTCAGGTAAGCTGAAATTTGTTCTGTAAAGCTCCTGCTTCCGGTAATGGACTGACCATAAATCAGCACTTTTACCGGATAGCTGTGCTCTTTACAACTGGTTGCCAGCAAAGTAGCCGAGCGGGTCAGCCGGGCCCCAAAAAATGCCTCGTTCACTGCCGGCGCCGGCATCTGCATTGACGGGAGTTGAGTGTGCTCCTTTTCATATTTTTGCAAAGCGTTAGCTTCAGCTTTTTCCTGGGAGAAAGGGTTTCCCTGGGCCCAACCGATTTGAACCAAAAACATCAGAAGCAGGATATATGAAATTTTCATGTAATCGTTTTTATTTATGTTTACTTTAAATCTGTAATGGTAAATTGTGCGCCGATTTTTGTTTGTTCGTTGACGATATCTTTAACCGGAACTGTCACATTGGTGTTTTTAGCCTTCAGAATGATCGTATGGTGGGCGCCGGATCCAACGATGTAGCCACTTTCACAATTGACGGCAGTGTTATTTTCAAATATGGTTCCCAACATTCCGGGAATTTTCGGATCAAACATGGGATTTTTCACCATACCATCCCCCATGCAATTAAAATAACCTTCGCCCCTGATCCCACTCTTGGTGACATTTGGGACAAAAGCCTGAACTGTATTGCGGCGCACCTCAAGGCCAATTGTGCCAACACCGCACAACCGTTCATCTTTGGCCTGGGCGAGCAGCATCGAAACAAAAGCAGCACGCCTTCCATCGGTGTCAATCATCTCATTTCCATCGACTAAAGTATTCCAACTCAGGTTATACCGTTTCCTGATCAGCCGCTGGTCGGAACGCAGGTAGATTCCACCTGAATTAATCAGTTTGTTGCTCACGATGGCAACATCAGCTCCACCACAATACATCATAATCCCCTGGTGATTATCTTTCAGAATATTATCTTTTACAATTAACTGAAAAGCAGACCATTGAGATATAACATATACGCTTCCCGGCGTTGGGACCACATCCCATGGACGGTCAACAGTCAGGATGGTGTCGTTATTGCTCGTGATCGTTCGCCACTGCCCTGCACCATTTCCATTTACAATTGCAATAATGTAATTCATCGGGTGAACGGCATATTGCCATGATGTGCTAACCCGGTCTGTAAAGTCCTGCCACTCCTGTTTTCTATCCATTATCGTTGTGGCAGTGGCCTGGGTTACGATTCCTTCGGTCATCTGGTTCGGATCGCCACCCTGACTTAAGATCGTCTCCCCCTGGTTTTTCCCCACAATGGGTGCGCCGGTAACCAAAAAGGAGTTTCCCAGGATTACCATGTCTGTTACATAATCAAGATTAATTCCGCCCGTTTCCCCTTTGGACTGGTGATCTCCATTCCGTAAAAAGGTATTATTTTCAAACAATGCATGATGGCATCCGTTAGCACCAAACCGTCCTGCATTATAGGTATACTTGTTGTTGCGGATAATCATGTTGCTGGAGTTTTTGAAATCCCAGGGCCAGGTTCGTGTCGGTGCGTTGATCCCCCTGACATCGGTCGTGGTGCTTTTTAACTGGCAACCGGTTACCAATAATTTATCGACATTGACAAGTGCCAGACCCCACCCGGTATTAAAGTCGAAACTACAATCTTTCAACACCAGTTTTGTACCACCTTCGGGCATATTCTTGATGGTATGAACGAATGAACCGCTTTCGTTGACATTCACTAAGGAGAGATTCATCAAACCGCTGGTCGTGATGAACCCCGGCCATACCATTCCCATTCCTTCGGTCCGGCTGTCGGGCCATCCCAATGTCCAGCCATAAGCCGCTTTTACCCGCTCGGTCGAAAATGGTTTTCCATACCCATATTTAATGATGGTCTTGTCCTTCCCGTCACCGATAAGGACCACCCGCGATTTCATGGTGATACCGCTACCTGAATTATAAACCAGCTTATAGGTTCCACCCGGCAGGTAAACAACACCGCCATTTTCAGCAGCCTTGTCGATGGCCTCCTGGATTGCTGCACGGTCATTTGAAATTCCATCCCCTTTGGCCAGTTGCGATAAACGGTTATCGGATTTTACATTATAAATATTGGCCGAGAAATTAAAATCGGCGCCCCATGGGACATCAAGTTTATACGGATCGATTGCAGCTTCACGGACAAGTAATGTCTCATCAAACTGATTTTCTCCATATTTCCCCCCGGAACCATTGCTTACATTCACACTATATTTTACACCGGAGACCAGTTGCTTTGGCGCCACCACCTCAAGGGTATAGGGATCACTTTTTGTCACCTGAGCATTAAATGATTTACCATTCGGATCAACAAAACTTACCGAAGAATTGACCCCCTTCAATTGAAGATTCCTCCCAAATAAACGAAAAGATGTCCCTGGCATAATCTGATCAAACTCAGCGGTCATCACCCTTGCCCGGTTGATAAATACAGGCTGGCTGAGTTGGTTTCCGTTCATGACCCAGACGACATATAAACCAACGGGTATATTTTCAGGAACACTTCCTGCCACAAAGATTTGAGAATGCGTTAATACAGAAAGGCGGATCTGCGGTTTTAAGGCATTCTCATCCCCTTTCACGGGCATCAACCAGATTTGTGGATCTGATCCGAATGCTGATCCCTGGATGCCGATCGTTTCACCCGGATTGATCGATTCGGTGCAGTTAAAGATGAATGGTTTCGATTCATTTGAACTGGTCGCCACCGATACTGAATTCTTTTGTGCCAAACCATTTTCAGGAGACAAACAACCTGTGGTACAGCCAATCAGAAGATAAACCAAATATTTTTTTATCATTTCTACCTGTTTTTCAATTTATATAAATAGCTCCTGAAACGCTCTAAGTGCTCTAATTATTTTTCATTGCTGCGATGGCATCTCTCACCTGCCCAACATACTCTTTGAATAAGGTGGATTTCAGAAAAGGGAAATTATTCCCATAAACCTTATCCATCTCATCACCCATTTTTTCAAGTTTTTGAAGACAAGCTTCGAGTTTTTGCCGGTTTTCAGCCCCCTTTTCAGTGCCGGTTAACTTCTCGATACGGTAACGGAAGAGTGCCTCCAGGTGGAGTTTTGAAGCCCTGGCCATATCTGCCTGCCGGGTTAACTGCTCCTTCAGCAACTGATAATCCTGAGGTTTCAGATCTTTTGAAGCATCCTCAATATCCTGTAAAGAGAGCGCATTCAGACGCAAGGCTTCGTCGCGGTCGTCCTGCACCTCGCGGATCAGGTATTCGCGAGGGTAATTCAGCAACTCATTCAACCGGTAATTTCCCATGATCTCCTCAGGTTTCAGTTGCGAAATACACTTGGCATAATTGACAATATGAGATTCAACATAAGGGAGATTGGAGAGCGAGCTGTGATTAAAAACCCACATCCCATCGATGTAAAAAATCTTCTTCCCGATATCGTCAGTCCGTTTTAAAGCAGAAACGACCTTATCGGCTGCTTTTTCACCAAAACGTTCAGTGGCCCAGCTCTTCCAGATTTTTTCGACCGGGGTAAAGGGGTCATCGGCAAGTTTTGAAAGCGCATAAAAATTGATCTCATTGGGTTTTCCGAACAGGCTGCCATTCATCCAGTTGATACGCATGCTCAGTGTATTGATATTTTGATTGTGCGTCAGTGCATGTTGTACACGGGCCTGAATCTCCTCGGGATAGCAATACGGCAACAAAGTCTGTCCCCAATACTCTCCGGCTCCATCGAACTGAAGTTGTCCCGGCATATCGGTGATGGTTTGCATGATATTGTTTGCCGGTTTAAACGGGGTCCAGTCACCGGGCTGACTTTTGTGATCCAACAGGAACGGATAATTTTTATCCCTGTCTTTCAGCGCATTGATCATGATCTGTTCCTGATAGGCATAATGACTGAATGTAAGGAGCATAAAATCCTTTTTCCTGCTGTAGGCCGCACGTGAAAGGGCATCAAAAAGGTATTTGAAATAATCGGAATTGGAATAAAACGGATAGCCATACGCCCGGTTGAATTCAAAATCAGGGAAAGCCTTGTCGTCATGAAGCATCGGAGTTTCCCAAAGGTAAATTTCAAAACAATCCATTTCGGGTAAAACGTCATAAAGTTCTTTCGTTTTATCCTCGACGAACTGCCAGAATTTGCCATTGTTAATGGTCCGCATTTCGGGTATTTTCTCAAATAAATCGGTCGGACAAACCGGTTCGCCACCACTGATGATCAGGTAAACCCCTTTATTTTTAATCCGTTTATAATAATTGCGGTATTGATTGATCATTTTCTGATCAGGCTTTGCGGTGATCTTATCGTATCCCTTATAGGTAACCCATTCATCACTTGAGAAGTGGTGGGCGTTAACCATGTCAATTCCATATTTATCGATGGCTGACTCAAGGGTTTTCAGAAACAGATCGGGATCCCCTTCTTTAAAAACCGAATTGGTAAAAGTCGCACATAGCTTTAACTTTTTTTGTGACTTCAGGTTCGGATAGATCGCAATGGTCTCCTGAGCCTCAATTAAACCTGAAAAGATCAGGAAGATGATCAGTAAAAAAAGTTGCCTTCTGTTTTTTAAATATTTCATATCCTACTGATTTAATGCAGTTTAGTTCTTTTAAGATTTTGGACGGAGTCCTTTCCTGAAATAAATACTGTACCAATTTTTGCTGATTCGGGAAATAACGACTCGTTGGTCATTGACTTTACATCCACATTCACCGGATCTTTTATAATGGTCTGGCTCATTGACTGACTTAACCGGTAGCCAAAATCACAGTTGATTGCTGTATTCTTTTCGTAGATGGTTCCCAGGATTCCTATTGTATTGTTTAAAAGGGCAGGTGTTGAAGATTTCGCCTC
>JAHEYS010000016.1:837-2626 GCA_023251475.1 Prolixibacteraceae bacterium | reverse complement strand
ATTATCGCGATTGATGAAGGATGGGATTGGCGAAGGGTTCACCCGGGAGGATCATGCTGAGGTTGCCAATCAGCTTTTTGCATCCTATTCCAAAGTTCAGGAAGTAAGAGATTTATCACAAATAATCGGCGAAGACGATTTGAGTCAGACGGATAAAAAGTATATGGATTTTGGACGCACTTTTGAAGCCGAATTTTTAAATCAGGGATCTGACGAAAGCCGCAGCATGTTTGACAGTCTTGATCTGGGCTGGAAACTGCTGGCACTACTGCCATTGACAGAGCTTGATCGATTGAGTCCTGAAAACATTGAAAAATATTTTCCAAAGGAAGCTCAGGTGGAATAATGGCCATAAAAATAACCCCAACCAAAGCAAATCTGATTAAAGCAAAAGGGCATTTAGACTTTTCCGAAAAAGGATATGATCTTTTGGACAAAAAAAGAACCATCCTGATTCAGGAAATTATGCAACTGGTTAAAAAGGCCGAGACCATTGAAAAAGAAATCGGACAACTGTTTCGTGAAGCCTATGAGGCGTTGCAACAGGTATGTATCAGCATGGGCCTGAGCCATCTGGAAGAATTTGCACTCTCCGTACCGCCGGAATTACCATATGATATCAGGGAAAGAGGAATCATGGGAGTGGATATTCCGGAAGTGATTTATTCTGAGACATCTGAGCAAGTCCGGCCCTATGGTTTCAATGAAAACAATCCGGCCTTAGATGTTGCGATAAAAAAATTTGACGACGTTAAGTATTTATCTTATCAATTGGCCCAAATTGAAACAACCGCTTATAAACTGTCGCTGGAAATCAAGAAGACTCAAAAAAGTGCCAATGCACTGGATAAAATTCAGATTCCCCGGTTAAAACAGGAAATAAAATATATTCAGGAAACCATTGAAGAAAAAGAACGGGAAGAATTTTTCCGGCTTAAAAGAATAAAAAACAGACAATAAAAAAACAAGCCGAAGATCACTCTCCGGCTTGTTTTTTTATTTAACGTTATACACGTCTTCTTTGGGAATAAGCGAAAAATCCGAAGCCGTTAAAAGGGCAATGGCTTTTTCCTGATCGTCGGCCTTTAGAATAATCAGGGGAGAACCCTGGTTATTGGGCATCACAAATGAATAGACATATTCAATATTGACATCATTCTCGGCGAGCAGGGTGAAGACATCATAGAGGCTGCCAACCTTGTCAGATGGATCAATGGCCAGGACATAACTTTGTTTGACGACATGGCCGGCATTTTTAAGCGCTTCAGCAGCGACTTCGGGTTTATCGACGACGATGCGCAAAATACCGAATTCTGCGCTGTCAAAAACGGAAATAGCGCGGATATCCACATGCGCTTCTTTTAAGACTTTGGTAATCTTGCTGAGATGGCCTTTTTTGTTTTCAATAAAGACAGACAATTGACTAATAAGCATGGTTTGCCTCCTATAAATTTTCTGATCGCAGATCGATGACGCGTTTGGCTTTTCCTTCGGAGCGGGTCAAACTTTTGGGTTCAACCAGATGAATGCCGGCATGAATGCCAAGGATGGTATGAAGCTTAGTTTCAATTTCTTTATAAAGCTTATCAAGCAGCGTTACTGACAGTAACAAATCCGAATTGACAACTTCCACATCGATTTCGATACGATCTAAATACCCTTTTTTGAGTACCCGAATCTGGTAATTGGAACCGATGCCCTTAATTCCTAAAAGGACGCCTTCAATTTGCGATGGGAAGACATTAACGCCGCCGATGATCAGCATATCATCAGTACGGCCGGTTATTTT
>JAHEYS010000016.1:0-827 GCA_023251475.1 Prolixibacteraceae bacterium | reverse complement strand
TCGGGCTGAGGTACGGCCGCAGTCACAGGGGGTGGTGTCCAGTTTGGTAATATCTTTGGTACGATAGCGAATCAGCGGCAGTGCTTCTTTGGTGATGGGAGTAATAACCAGTTCACCGACAGACCCTTCTGGTAGCACTTCCAGGGTAACGGGATCAATGATTTCGGCAATAAAGTGGTCTTCATTAATATGCATACCTCTAAAAGCCTGACATTCGCCGGAGACGCCGGGACCGATGAGTTCGCTCATACCGTAATTTTCAGTGGAGATAATGCCCCAGGCTTCGTTAAGCTTGGCCCGCATTTCTTCGGTTGAACCTTCTCCGCCAAACAGGCCATACTTGAGAAAAAGCTCTTCTTTGGGATCAATGCCCATTTCCTGAGCCGCTTCGGCCAAGTGTAAGGCATAGGAAGGTGTTCCAATTAGGGTGGTGGCCTGGAAGTCCTGCATGATCATGATTTGCTTTTGGGTATTGCCGGAAGACATCGGGATGACGCCTGCGCCTACCTTTTCCAAACCCTGCTGCAGTCCGAAAGCGCCGGTGAACAGACCAAAACCAAAGGTGATTTGCGCCGTATCTTCATTGGTAACACCACCCATCGTCACCAGTCTGGCAATAACCTCCCGCCAAACTTTCATATCATGTTTGGTATAACCCACCACGGTGGGTTTTCCGGTTGTGCCGGAAGAGGCGTGGTAGCGGACAATTTTGTTTTTAGGGACAGCAAAGAGTCCAAAAGGATAACTCATGCGAAGATCGTCTTTGGTGGTCAACGGCAATAAGTGCAGATCTTCCAGACAGCGGATATCCACTGGTTTGACGCCGG
>JAHEYS010000015.1 GCA_023251475.1 Prolixibacteraceae bacterium | reverse complement strand
TTTTCAAATTTTCAAATTAGTGGTAAGGCAGAAGTGGTAAGGCAGAAGTGGTAAGGCAGAAGTGAGAAATTGCCTGTTAAAAATTTTCAAATTAATCCATTAACCCATTAGCACATTAGCACATTATCCCATTAGCACATTAGCACATTATCCCATTAACCCATTAACCCATTATCCCATTATCCCATTAACACATTATCCCATTAGCACATTATCCCATTATCCCATTATCCCATTATCTTGTCCCCGCAATAATCGTGCTCATTGATTCCGGATCGAGATATTTTTGAGCAAGCGCTCTGATTTCAGAAGGTGTAGCTGTTTTAATCGTATTAATCAGCTTATTGTAATATTCAAAATCGAGATTGGATTCTCTAAGTGATATGAAAGTGTGGCTTCTGGCAAATGGACCGTCAAAATCTTCGAGTATTCTCCCCAGCAGATAGTTTTGAATAGGTATGAGCTCCTCCTGTGTGATAAGCTCCTCCCTGAGTTTTTTTATTTCATTAAATACCTCATTTACGGTCTCATTTGTTTTGTCTGTCTTAACTTCAGCAAACACCAGGAAAACGCCGTTGTGCAAAAAAGAGATGGGTGAAGCATGAATCGAATAGGTATAACCTTTCTCTTCGCGGATGTTGGACATCAGTCGCGATCCGAAATATCCGCCCAAAATAGTACAGAGTAATTTTAGTCCCGGAAAGTCCGGATGATTTTGGGTCGGGAAGATTTTCCCGATTGCCACGGCATTTTGATTGGCGCCCGCTTTTTCAATAAACAGAGTTTGTTGTGCAACCGGCAGGCGGTAATTATTTGTCCGTTCCTCCAATTCTGACCCACCCCAGATTGAACTGAAATTCTCCTCAATGAGTTGAATGACCTCTGAATCAATGAATCCGGATGCTGTAATTGTCATACGGTCGGGACGGTAAAATTTTTGGTAATGTGATTTGACCCCGTCAAGTGTAATGGTATCGTAGAATTCGGGGGAGGCTACAGGGGCGTATGGGTGTCCTTCGCCAAACAGATTGCGGAGGAAATTTTTCTGCGCGATTAAGCTGACCCTGCCGGCATCGACAATTGCCCGCTGTTTCCGCTTCTGCCGCAGGATTTCAAACTCCTCTTCGGGAAATGAGGCCTCGCGGATGATCTCTGAAACCATTGGGAGCAGGTAGGGGAGATGTTTCTTTAAAGAGAGGAGCGAGATATAGTTGTTATCGTAGGAGGAGGCTGAGGAAAACTGAGCGCCGTAGAAGTCGAAAATGTTGGCAATTTCTATTGACTTATGTTTGGATGTACCCTCCTGAAGCATGGAGGCTGCCATCGATCCGTCTAATCTTGATTGGGCATACCAGCTGCCAGCCCTGAATGAAAAATCGATTTTAACAACTTCCTGATCTCCGCTGTTGAGGGTAAATAATTCAACTCCATTGAACAGCCGGAGGCGCTCTGGTTCGATATATTCCACCCGCTCCACACCCCATACCGGAGGTGGAATAGTTTTCTTAAAAGTCATTAATTATTTTTTTAATGATAAATAATTCAATGTATTACAATTGCCAGGACGCAGAATTGCGGCTGCTGTCCGCCGGATATCTTCCGGGGTAACCAAACGGTAGTGATCGGCCTGTTGGTTGATTAATGCCGCATCACCTAGGATTTCGTACGAAGCCAGCTGCACGGCCTTTTCCTGATAACCGATTTCGTTGAACAGAAGTTCAGCTTCCACTTTATTTTGAACCTTTTCGAGTTCATGTGGGGTGATCAGCGAATCTATGGTTTGCATTACCTCTTCGATCATCGCTTTTTTGGCAAATTCAAAATTTACCCCGTCACTGATTTTTCCTGTTGCAACAAATAACCCCGGGTCGTTCTCTCCGCTTAAGAAGACATCTGCTTCTGTAAACAGTTTTTGCCCCTTTACCAACCGCTCTTCCACACGCGAGGAATTCCCCCCCGAAAGGATATCCGAAAGCAGATCAGCGGCATAAAAATCGTGATCCATACGTGAACTCATGTGCCAGGCAAGATAAAAGGTATCGATGGGGACATCCCGGTGGACGGTTAGCTCACGATCGGCTGTCTGTAAAGGTTCAGGGGTGATTTTCCCCTTTTTTATCTCCCTTTCAGGAATATCGCCAAACCATTTTTCAGCCAGTTGTAAGGCAGAAGGAATCGCAATGTTGCCTGTTATGACCAGAACGGCGTTATTGGGGGCATAATGATGGAAGAAGAAATCTTTCACCTCCTCCAGCGTCGCTTTTTCGATATGTTCGGGAACCAGGCCAATGGTTGGCCAGCGGTACGGATGCACCTTATAGGCAAGATCACGCATCAGATGCCACGTGTCGCCATAGGGCCTGTTCAGGTTCCTCTGCCGGAACTCTTCAATCACAACATTTCGCTGCACCTCAAGCCCTTTACGGGTAAATTTGGGGCCCATCATCCTGTCGGACTCCAACCATAATGCGGTTTCGATGTTATTGGCCGGAACCGTGATATAATAATTTGTTATATCGTTGGTTGTAAAGGCATTATTTGTGCCGCCGGCGTTTTGAACCGGAGTGTCAAAATCGGGAACATCTTTGGATCCGCAGAAGGTTAGATGTTCGAAAAGGTGGGCAAAGCCGGTCCTTT
>JAHEYS010000311.1 GCA_023251475.1 Prolixibacteraceae bacterium | reverse complement strand
AACTGAGTTTGTCAGGCTTATGAGCCAGGCAACTTATGGAGATCCGCTTAACCCTCAAACAACCATCGGCCCCCTTGCAAGACCTGATTTACGCGACGAACTGCATCAGCAGGTGGCAAGAAGCCGCCAAATGGGTGCAAAGGTATTACTTGGCGGATACATTCCTGAAGGAGTTGGTGCATTCTACCCGCCAACCGTTCTCGCTGATGTCTCCGCCGGAATGCCTGCATATCACGAAGAACTTTTCGGACCGGTTGCCGTTTTGTTCCGGGTCAAATCGGAAGAGGAGGCGATCAGAATTGCCAATGATACCGTTTTTGGATTGGGCGCCGGTGTTTTTACAGCCGACATTGAAAAGGGAAAACAGCTTGCCGAAAAAGGGTTGGAGGCAGGTTGCGTGTTTGTAAATGACTTTGTGAAATCTGATCCACGGCTTCCGTTTGGCGGAATCAAAGAGAGTGGTTATGGACGTGAATTATCGGCAATCGGTATCAGGGAATTTGTGAATGTAAAAACCATTGTTGTAAAATAATATGTTCAAATCGTTTAAATTACTGCCAGTTTGTGCAATACAAATTAATATATTAGAACTATTTTTGGGTCTTGTGTAAGAAATAAAAAAAAGTACCAAAGTCATAAAATCTTAAAGTTACACCAAGGAATTTAAAACATATGCATCACTCATAATTCTTTCTTTTCTCTGGCCTAGCCCCTGATGTGCAACCTATTATTTCTTAGCATCATAGCGCCTTTGCGTGATATTTTAACCTTAATTGTTTGGAGGTTATAACTTCACCAATCCCGAATACTTTATGGTAAAATTATCAACAACACAAAATATGCGTTACATCCTAATTACTATTATCTTTCTGACCCTGCAAAGCAAGGCTCAGGAACCGGTCTTTCTGTTTTCCTATTTCATCAACAATGGCCAGGATGGATTACACCTTGCTTACAGTAACGATGGCCTGACCTGGGTTAACCTGAATGGCGGTAAATCTATCGTCATTCCAACTGTCGGACAGGATAAACTGATGCGTGATCCCTTTATTCTTAAGGGGAAGGACGGAATATTTCACATGGTATGGACCAGTAGCTGGAAAGATCGTCAGATTGGATATGCATCATCAAAAGATCTGATTCATTGGTCAGAACAAAAGGCGATTCCTGTGATGGCCCATGAACCAACGGCAAAAAACTGTTGGGCGCCCGAAATGGTTTATGATCCGAAAGCTAAAAATTACATCATCTTCTGGGCCACCACCATTCCGGGACGTCATTCAGATGTCGCCTCCTCTGAACGCGAAAAAGGGCTAAACCACAGAATGTATTGCACAACCACATCAGACTTTAATCATTTCAGCCCTACGAAACTATTTTTCAATCCCGATTTTAGTGTGATTGATGCCACAATTTTACCTAAGGGAAAAACCTTTTATCTGTTCCTGAAAAATGAAAATCCAAATCCACCGGAGAAGAACATCCGGCTAACCGAATCGAAATCGGCTGCAGGCCCCTACCCCACTAAGGTTTCTGAACCAATTACCGGGAAATACTGGGCTGAGGGACCAACAGCACTCGAAATCGGGGAATATGTATATGTTTATTTTGATAAGTACATGGAGCATAAATATGGGGCAGTGCGATCAAAAAACATGAAAGACTGGGAGGAGATCTCCGATAAAATTTCTTTTCCCGACGGCGTGCGGCATGGTACGGCTTTTAGAGTATCCAATGAAATATTCAGACAGTTAATACAATTAAAATGACCAGACTAATTTACGCGATTTCAACACTCGCAATTTTATTCATTTTCGTTAATTGCACTCAGCAAAAGCTATCAGTTACAAATCTCAAATGCGAATCGACGACTAATCCACTTGCCATTGGGATAATGAATCCCCGTTTAAGCTGGGAGATCATTTCAAATAAAAGGGATACCCGACAAACAGCCTATCATATACTTGTTTCGGATACGCCTGAAAAACTCAATAAAGAGATTGGCAATATGTGGGATTCGAAGATGGTCAAATCGGATCAGTCACTCCAGGTTGAATATGCGGGAAACCGGTTAAATGGAGCCCAAAAATATTTTTGGAAAGTAAAAATCATCAATCAGTCAGGGGAAGAATCAGCGTGGAGCAATACCGGCACCTGGCAAATGGGACTTCTCTCCACCGATAATTGGGATAAAGCGCTATGGATCAGCTACGATAAACTTACCGATTCATTGAAAGTTGTCCCCGGTGTTCATGGCAGTGGTGACAAACTGGGAACAAAAGCTGTAACCAGAAGTGTGCTCCCCCTGTTCAGAAAAGAGTTTATTCTACGTAAAAAAATCGAAAGCGCAAAGCTCTATATTAGTGGGTTAGGTCATTACGAAGCGATGATAAACGGCAAAAAGGCTGGTCAAAATTTTCTGTCGCCGGGCTGGACAGACTACAACAAGTCGGTTCTTTATAATACCTATGATGTTACTGATCAATTACTGAAAGGTAAAAATGCAATTGCTGTAATTGTTGGAAACGGATTTTATAATATCAATCGCGAACGATACCGCAAATTAGTGATCGCCTACGATTACCCAAAAATGATTGCCAACCTGAAAATCAGCTATACCGATGGAAGTACTGAATCAATTGTTTCTGGCGCCGACTGGAAATGCACCCCTTCTCCAATTACCTACTCAAGTATTTACGGAGGTGAGGATTATGATGCAACCCTTGAACAGAAAGGATGGGATCTCCCTGACTTCAATGATTCCGGATGGAAAGATGCCCTTGTTGCAAATGTCCCGGCTGGCGCCCTTCTCAATGAAACTGACTACCCGGTCGCGGTCCGTGAAGTGATTGAGGTCAAAAAAAGGGAACAAACAGGACCTGGAAGTTACCTCTACGATTTTGGCCAGAACTGTTCCGGAATTATCGAGATCAAAGTTAGCGGCAAAAAGGGTACGGTTATCAAACTGACGCCGGGTGAGTTAATAACCAGTGATAAAATGATTAACCAGAAGGCTTCAGGCGGACCGTTTTATTACAGTTACACACTGAAGGGGGAAGGAACTGAGACCTGGAGACCGCGGTTCACCTATTATGGATTCAGGTATTTAGCGGTGGAGGGTGGGGTTCCCTCATCAGAAAAACAAAACCCCGAATCAGCAAAAATTATTGGATTGAAAATGATCCACACGTGCAATTCATCTCCCAAAACGGGGGAGTTTTCCTGTTCAAACCTGTTGTTTAACCAGATCTACACCCTGATCGACTGGGCAGTACGAAGCAATTTGCAAAGTGTGGTTACTGACTGTCCACACCGTGAAAAACTGGGATGGCTGGAGCAAACCTATCTCATGGGCGCCTCCCTGCATTATAATTATAACCTCTACTTACTATATCGGAAAACTATTCATGATATGATTGATTCCCAAACACCTGAGGGATTGGTTCCTGATATTGCCCCGGAATATGTCCCATTTGGGGGTGGTTTTCGTGATTCACCGGAATGGGGAAGCGCAGGGGTAATCCTCCCCTGGATGCTCTGGCAATGGTATGGCGACCGTGCCATCGTTGAAGAAGCAATGCCCATGATGAAAAAATACATCGGTTATCTTGGGACTAAAGCCAATGGCCATATCCTCTCACATGGTTTAGGTGATTGGTTCGATTATGGTCCCAAAAGGCCGGGAACAGCACAACTGACCCCTAAGGAACTGACGGCTACTGCTATCTATTATTATGATATCATTTTGATATCAAAAATGATGGAGATCACCAATCATAAGGAAGAAGCAAAGAAAATGAGCAGTCTGGCTGCTGAAGTCAGGGAGGCTTTCAACACAAAATTCTTCAACACCCAGACAAAAGTCTATTCTACTGGAAGTCAAACCGCTGAATCAATGCCATTATGTGTTGGATTGGTAAATTAGAATGACCGAAGCAAGGTATTCAATAACCTTGTTGACTCAATCACGGCGTCGGGCAAATCACTGACGGCCGGTGATATCGGCTTTCATTTTTTGGTTAAGGCGCTTGAAGAGGGGGGCGGATCCCAATTGCTGTTTGACATGAACTTCCGCAATGATGTGCCCGGTTACGGATTTCAACTCAAAAAAGGGGCCACAGCGCTGACCGAATCATGGCCGGCGCTTGAGGAGGTATCGAATAACCACCTCATGCTGGGTCATATCATGGAGTGGTTCTACACAGGTCTCGGCGGAATCAAACAAGCGGAGAACAGCGTGGCATTCCGCAACATTATTATCAGACCTGAAATAGTCGGTGATCTGACCTGGGTAAAATCAAGTTATCAATCACCCTACGGAAAAATCAGAAGTGACTGGAAAAAAGTGGGGAAAAGTCTGGAGATGAAGGTGGAAATTCCGGCAAACAGCACTGCAACCATCTTTTTCCCGACCAGGCAGGAGTCATCTGTCACAGAAAACGGAAAGAAAATAGTTGTTTCAAAAAGCGAAGATGGTAAATATTTCTGTAAGGTTGGGTCGGGAAGCTATATCTTTCAAATGGGATTATAACTTTAAAAATTGAAGATTATTTTATTCAGCGAACTGGCGGCTGGCTACTAGAGGCTGGCTGAAAACATTTCAAATAATTTCAAAGTGAATCTTTAATAATCCTATCTTTGAAGACTGTTTCTGAAAAAAATGTAGCACATTAAATGGGATTAGAATACGAAGTCAATTCAGATACCCTGTTGTGGAATGATTTTATTAAAGGTAACGAGGATGCATTCCAGGTTATCTACAATAAACATGTCCGGTCGCTGTTTAAATATGGGTGTCATTTTACACCCGATGAAGCACACGTAAAGGATTGCATTCACGATATATTTATTGATCTTGCAAAATACCGGTCGGGTTTGGGCGCTACTAATAACATCAAACTCTATCTTTTTAAGTCGTTAAAGCGAAAAATAATTAAGTCGCTGGATAAATCTGCCATTTTCGGCTCAATAGATACTGAGCAAATCCCTTTTCACTATGCCATATCAACGGAAGATGATCTTTTAGATACAGAATCGGAACAATTGCGTTTTCAACAGTTGGACAAGGCAATGGCCACCTTAAGCCCCCGGCAGAAAGAGGCCATTTATCTTAAATTTGTCTCAGACCTGAGTTACGAGGAGTTAAGCAAGGTGATGGAACTTAATTACCAATCGGCGCGCAACCTGGTTTTCAGGGGACTGGAAAAACTCAGGGAGAGCTTCCCGAAAAACTTGTTTTTGTTCTTCCTGAGGTCCGGAAAGTCCTGGCAAGTCACCGGGTGACTCTTCATAAAGTGAGCGGGTGACTGTCCATGTATGAACATAGTCACCCGCTCACTAAAAAAAAATCAAAATCACTGAGTACAAAATCATCCTCTCCGGCTTATAAGAGAAAATGATTCAAGATGACACCTTCCGACGAACAAAATAAGGTCGATTTTATCCATAATCCACACTTTGTCGAATGGGTTACAAAACCCACAGACGAATTAAATCAATTTTGGGAAGCATATCTAAGTGAAAATCCTTCCCGGAAAAAAGAGCTGGATCATGCCCGGTTTTTACTCAAAGGACTCCTCATAAATGAGCATTCGCTTACTGAGGCAGAAGTTTTAGCATTATGGGATAAAATCGAAAAAACCAAAAGCTCACGTAACACAAAAGTGATCTGGTTAAAGAGATGGTCAGCAGCTGCAGGAATCCTTCTCATCCTGGGAATTTCCGGCTGGCTGATGTCGAACCTCCGCAGCAAAACTGATACCGTAATTAACTACAAATCAATCGCATCGAATATTGTTCCGGGCAATGAGATCAAACTGATCTTATCCGATCAATCCCAAAAAATCTTCTCCTCAAAAGATGTCGAACTGAAATATAACCAGGATGGAAAACTTGAGACCAAAACAGGAAATCAGGTTCAGACGGAGGAGCTAAGGAAAAGTATGGAGACAACACAAATGAACCAGTTGGTTGTCCCTCGTGGGAAGAGGTCGACCATTGTACTTGCTGACGGCACCAAACTGTGGCTGAACTCCGGAAGCCGGGCGATCTATCCTGTAGCATTCAATGGTAAGACCAGAGAAATTTATATTGAAGGTGAAGGTTATCTCGAAGTGGCACATGATGCCTCAATGCCATTCTATGTTGTGTCAAACCAAATCAAAATAAAAGTGCTGGGGACTAAATTCGATATCTCTGCCTACAAGGAGGACAAGAGCATTTCTGTTGTGCTGGTGGAGGGATCGGTTCAGGCAACCACTGCAACCGAAAACCTGGTCATGAAACCCAATCAGATCCTGAATTATGAAAAACTAACCCAAAGGTCGACAATTGCAAAAGCTAATGTATTGGAATACGTCTCATGGAAAGATGGCTGGATGTTATGTAACAAAGAGCAAATCAAATCCATCACAACCAAACTTTCAAGGTATTATGATGTAAAAATAAGTTATAACGACCTAAATTTAAGCAATATGACACTAACAGGAAAACTTGATCTTAAAAGCAATTGCGAAGAGGTATTTAAAGTCATCTGTGCTACCGCCCCTTTAAAATACCAGGTGATCGGCCATGAAATATTCCTGACTAAAAAATAAATAGAAAAGTATAAACCAATTAACTAAAATGCCCATGAATTAACAACCAGCCAGACAAAAAAATGACAGGTTATATTGCAGTATAACCTGTCGGAAGTTTTAACTCAAATCGAAATTAAAAAAGTAAATTAAAACCATACAAATTTATGCAAAAATTCGGGTTATTGGTTCCGTATATCCGGAACTTTAAAAAATTCCTGCTGATTATGAAATTATTTACGCTGCTAATACTTATTTCATTAGCAACAGCATCGGCCAAAACAAGCTATTCACAACAAACTAAATTCACGCTGAACATTGAGCGCGGTACTGTCAAACAACTTTTTGAAAAAATAGAAGGGAGCAGTGAGTTTATCTTTGTCTATTACGACAATATTCTCGACCTCAACAAAGAGGTGACGGTTACAGCGAACAACGAAACAGTTGAAGAGATTCTGGAGAAAGTTTTCAAAACATCTGACAATACATTTAAAGTATTTGACCGGCAGATTGTAATAGCAAAAAAAGAGGGATCGAAAATCGGTCCGGAGACAATGTCAATTCAACAACCTCTGAAAAAAGAGATCTCCGGCACCGTAAAAGATGCCAAAGGACTTCCGCTGCCAGGGGTTACCGTGTTAGTGAAGGGGACTACAACTGGGGCTGTTACAGACAATGATGGTAATTTCAGGTTGACCATACCTGTAGATTCCAAATCGCTCGTATTTTCATTCATTGGGATGAAATCACAAGAATTTTCCATCTCCGGAAAAACTACGTTAAACATCGTGATGACAGAAGAGGTTGTTGGCATAGATGAATTAGTTGTAGTTGGTTACGGCACCCAGAGGAAAACTAGTGTTGTAGGTGCAATTACCACTACAACAAGTAAGGAATTATCAAGAACTGGAGGTGTAAACAACCTGGCTATGGCACTTACCGGCAACTTACCTGGCGTTACAACCATTCAAACAACCGGTCAGCCGGGAAGGGAAGATCCTAAAATCTATATTCGAGGTCAGTCAACCTGGAATGGAGGCGAACCTTATATTTTGGTTGATGGTGTTGAGCGCCGTATGAACGATCTGGATATGAGTGAGGTTGATAATATCTCTGTACTGAAAGATGCCTCGGCAACCGCAGTTTACGGGGTAAAAGGTGCCAATGGTGTAATTCTCATTACCACAAAACGGGGTGCAATAGGAAAACCGGTTTTGACTGTTTCGGCCAATTCAACCATGAAAATTCCATCCCGTATGGTAGATAAACTGGATTCGTATGATATG
>JAHEYS010000310.1 GCA_023251475.1 Prolixibacteraceae bacterium | reverse complement strand
AACAATAATGCTCTCCTGCCAGTCTGCAAAGGCATTAACTTCTGTAGAATAAAGGGTCGCTTCACGAACAGAAGTGGCATCGGGATAAATCACATAATATTCATCGACCCAGTCGAACCATCCGTTTTCAGGATCAACATAGGGATGATGATACTGTACATCAACGGGTGCATACCTCCAGTGAATGATTTTTCGGGCCTCATTATCTTCGATGATCCTGACCTGTGAGTAACGACATTGTTTATCGCTCATCGGTTCGACGCACCCTTTGGTTTCTTTTATGCCTCCCGAAATTCGTTCAACAAATTGATTGTTATACCATATTCCATTTTCAGTTACCCAATTGGGGATGTAGCCTGCCCCCCTCCAGAATATGAATCCGGTTTTTAGGTTAGGAAAAGTAACTACGACATCGGCAAATTCACCTACTCTCCAGGGTTTTTCCCATTCTTTGGTATAATTCAGCCGGGTATAACAGGCACGAAATTCACCCTTTCCTTGAGGGATGGCAGGAAGTGATTTGCTATTTTCCTGCGCCATTAAACTTCCAAAAGACCAGGAAAATAGGAGGGTAGCAATCAATGATTTAATTCTCATAACTCGGCTGATGTATTATTCACTGTTTTACAGGCATTTTAATGACTTTTTCAAAGCAGACCGGTTCACCAAATTTTGATTAATTGCTTTCCCTTCTCGGGATTCTCAAAAGGACCGGGGAACGGATTTGATTCATCCCTTTTATTTCCAAAATAATCTTTATTGAGGCGAAGCGGAGCTCCTTTCCTTGTTTCAAAAGGGAGATTGGGAACCACTGCTTTTCCTAATAGTCCGGTGGTCACCAGTTTGCGTTTTTGATCAGACCATGCCTTATTTGTTGTCAATTCGAGGTAGCAGCCGTCTGGCTTTTCATGCAGACTGATCTGTGGATCAAATTCCGGTATGACAATGGGTGTAGTCTCATGTTTGGATGGCGTGGCCCCTTTCATAAACACATTCCCTTCCATCTGAACAGGCAATGTAGCCCCATCATAACCAGTCAGGCTTGCGGATCCGACAAACAGATTATTGTAAAAACGGACATCCCCATTTGCAGTTTTCCGAAGCCCAGCCAGGGTAGTAGCATGAGCCTTATGGATAGGAGTAAGGCGGTTGTCTGGTCTCACGATGATTTCCCCGGCAATCAGGTTATGGACAAATGCACCGCCATCCGATTGAATATCAAATCTTCCTGTTGAAAGAAAGATATTGTTGTCAATCAGGTAGGGGCCATGGTTCACTTCCAGGAAGAGATCCCGGCCGTTGTTGTTGAAAAGGTTTTTTGTGACATGCGCCCCCTGCGCCATCCAGTCGAGCCAGAGCGCCAGTGAGGAATGGTGGATGTGATTGCCACTGATTTCGACGTCGATGGCGCCATGCAGTTTGATACCAGCCATCTCGGCGCCTGAAAAAAGTTGCTGAATATGGATATCATGAATATTATTGCCGGTGATCGTGCTGAAGACCGCTCCCATACTCCCCACGATACCAGTCTGTTCGCAGTGGGAGATTTCATTGTTGCGGACAATATGGTGCCCGATATTCTTGCTGTCCCATCCCTGTTTGAGTGCACGTTCGATGGTTTTCACATAGCCTCCTGCTGAATTTCCTGAGCTATTGTCAAATTCATCGCCATGTTTGCCGAGTGCGATCCCGGAGCACCTCGAATGACTGATGACATTGCTTTCGATGATCCACCCTTTGCTCCAATGGGTGCCAATCAACCCGATCTGCTCGGCTGTGGGTGGCGCCCAGGGGGTGGCAGCCTGCATCATTGTAAAACCTCGCACGGTAATAAAGTTAAGTCCCTGCTTTGTCGGATAGAAGATCGTCTTGCGAACATTAATCTCTACGAGGTTTTCATTTGGATTAACCCCTTTGAATTGCGCCCAGATGGTAGTATTCTCATTGCCAACTGTTCCAAACCAAAGTGCATTTTTATCAGAAGATTTAAGTACATCATCCATTTTGGCAGCTTCCATGAGCCATTCGCCATTAAGATAGACAGATCCTGTGTGATGTTCACGATTGATAGGGTTAAACCAGTCGCCATGGATCAGATCACTGTAAGGGTTGAAGGGGCCAAAGAAGCTGTTCGGAATAACTACTTTCCAGGTATCACCCTGCACCTTTACCCAGTCCTTAACCACTTCCGATCCTTTAATCGCGACCTTTTCTCCGGGCGCTGAACGGTACACAATACGCCTTTTGTCAGAGGTCCCGCCTCTTGGAGGATTGATTCGTTCGCGGTAAACACCATCATGAACAGTGATGATATCACCCGGCTTAGCCAACTCTGCACCGCGCTGGATCGTGCGCAAGGGGAGGGAGCGTGTCCCGGGATTCGCATCGCTTCCTTTGGTGGCAACATGCAATTCCTTGGCATGAAGTGAAGTAACAAGTATAAAAACAACGAATAACTGAATAAATACTTTTGTCATTTTTTGAGTGTTCTTAGTGCTTACTAAATTTTTAAAACAAATCTATTTTAAGGCTCTCAATCTTTGTATATTCTTTACTTTGCCGGTTATTGACTATTCTTTCGTCAACATATTGACTACATCTGCTGTACGACTCTTTGGTGTTACCTTAAGAGAGATCACTTTCCCGTCGCGTAGTTCTCCTTCCAAAGTAGTGTTGTAAAGTGCATGAAGTTTAAAGCGGACATCCCAGTTTTTCGGCCAGGCCGGGAAAAGATAGATCTTCTTGCCATCCACCTGCAAAAGCATTGCCTGCAAGGTTGTCATCGAAACGCCGCCATGGCTGATGTCTGGTGTCCAGACCTGGTTAGGCCCCCAGAAGGCAGGGAAGCGACAACGGGAATCGACCGATGCAAAATTGGAAACTACCATCCGGGCCGCCTGATCTGCTTTTCCAACATAGGCGGCCTGGATCGGATTCAATCGCCATCCACCAATCTTTCCATCGAAGGGATAGACGGTCTGAACCTGTTCAGGGACATATTTTTCAACACTTCGGCGGCCGATCTCAAATCCGGGTGTTCCCAGTGCAAAGAGCCTGTAAGGAAACACACCATAAAGTTCCGGCTGCTCATCACCCTGACGATCGTGGATCACCTGTGCGGCTACAAGAACTTTTTTGTCCCCCTCACTGCTCATGGGTACCTCAGGTAGATCGTTTAGCGTCTTAACCCATTTTGCACGCTGCGCAGGAGTTGTGAGGCTGGCCGGTAATGCCAATAAACGGGGAATAATATACCTGAGCCCGGCAATTTCGGGCATCGGGTTGACCGCCTTATGGCACGATTCCAGTGCACATGCCGGGTCGATCCGTATTTTACCCTGCTCATCTCGTTGATAGTGCTGGTCATAGAAGGTCACTACGCCATCTGCGATGGGCATCAGCGTATCCTGCAGGAATGATTTCCGCTGGGTTGCCTCATAATAGTCGAGCATCATCGAGGAGAGTTCTATCCCTCCCTGCCAGAGCCACCGTATATAGATGTTCTTCTGCTGTCCCAACGGAAGTTTGCCGCGGTTCCAGCCGTAATCATCATTGGAAAAGGTCCCCCAGGTATTAACAGTTGCGGGAATAAACAGCCCTTCATGCCCGTAATAAAGCTTTGTTCGCTCTTTTGCCATCGGGACCATGGCGCGGTACATCGAGAAAAGGGGTTTCAGCAGGTCGAAATCCCCGCTTCGGAACATCGGTCCGCAGGTGGTGGTCGCCGCATCGAGGAACCAGTAAAGCGGACCATGTACCCTGAAGTCGGCATCCTGCAAACTTTGGGGATTTCTGGTGTTGACGGTAAAGATTGATCCATCGTTTTTAATCGGATAATCACCCCTTCCACCGGCAGCAGTGATAAACCGCTGCAGTGCATAACCGCGGGTAACCACCTGACCGGCAGGCTCAATACTAACCGTTGGCAAAATATGGGTAGCACCATGTAAACCTTTCTTTCCAATCAACTGGAGATCCTCACGTTTACTGAGACGTATGGCTAACTCCGCGGCCGGGGCCTGCGTTTTGTCTTCGGGCGTCTGCACATAGATCCAGCTGCGGTTCCAGAAGTTTTCCCACCATTTACAGTGCGCTGTCCGGACCTCGCTTAAATTACCGCCTTTTTCAGCTGCGATTATGCCGTTGAGCTTTTCTTTCCATTGTTCAATGGTGGCGGTTTGGCCCGAAAGTATAGATATCGCTACATCGAGACGACGTGTCGGAACATTGGTTTTTAAACTTTGAGTGACATCTTTTGCATCTGTCTGTACCAGACCTTTTCCGCTGATACATCCACCAAAAGTGCGGTTCAAAAGTGGATCCTGTATAAGATTTATTGCACTTTCAAGTCCCTGCACCTTCATGGAGAGGGGGACAGTGGTCGTTTCGTTTCGGTGATACCAGACAATTTTGTTATCTTTTTGAGGGATAACAACATCCGCTTTTTCAATGACCGGGATCCCGCCATCCAAGACACCTAATGCGCCGTCGCTCTCCTGCATCACCCGGTCGGCTACACGCCAAATTTTTAAACCGACCTCTGCTTCTATATCTTTTTGCGATTCACCTTCGATGTGAATTACGGGATGATTGGCGTCGACCCAAAGCCTCAATTTTGTCACCGAGCCATCGGCGCCGCTGTGGATGATGATCTGTCCGTTTTGCAACTGCAACTCCTGTCGGAAAGGTTTGGCTGCAAGTGAAGGTTTGAGTCTTACACGTACCTGCCCAAGCTTGAGCAGTCGTCCGGCCTCGCTCCACGAGTCGGTCTTGGAGATAAAGAACAACAGGTCGCCATTTTCTTCTACCCATACATTCATGCCGATATCACCATTTCCCAGTGGCATTGAACCCGACGAATTCATGCTCGGGCTGTCCCAGACCACATTGCATTTCTCAAGATCTTTGTTTTGTACGGTAGCCCTGCAATCAGTTATAAAAAGCAAATAATTGAACATTAGGGCAATCAGGAATATCTTTCGCATATCAATTCTGTATTTTTTTTATTTTTAATTTCGGTGAATTCACTTTTTGCGACTCTAACGCCCCAAAGTGCAGACGTACGACGCTGAAAGGGGGAACCTGCATCGACAGCATTTGTCCTTCAATGACTTTCAGATTTTTATTCACCTGGACAAACTGCCCTTCGACATCTGAGGCGGGAGGAATCAGCAGCTTTGCGGATGCTTTTGCCTCTCCTTTAAATTCGCTTACCACAAGTTCCAAAGTCTGCTCACTGATGGCGTTTCTATTTACAACTGTGATATATATACTCTTTCCGTCAGGAGTGATTGATGCACACAAGTCGAGGTCGGCATCAGCATCCGGTGCAGTTGTATTCAACAGGTGATTCCCCTGATGGGGAGCATAAAGTGCAAAGACCTCCCCTGAAGGATCAAGTTCCGATCCCAACAGTGTCACTTTTATCGCCCCCTCGTTGACGGGCATAAAATAGTAAGCCCTTCCGATCTGCCTGTTGGCTGCTTCACGGCAAAGCAGATTTAGCACCCCCGCTGTATAGAGTCCCATACCCACACTCCCGGGGAGCCCCCATCTGGTATTCCATTCGTCGAAAGCAATGCTGAATTTTTGATTCCCGGGAATGTCAGACCGAAGTGATTTGCGTGCATTTTCGAGTAACGGACCAAGGCGCATAGTTGGCGCTTTGGCAATACCTGAAAGGTCCCCCTTGTAGTGGTCGAGTAGATAGTCATGTACTGAAAACAGGTTAAGCAGACCACCAGCCTCTCCGATCATCGTCGTGTTCCAGTTTCCCTTGCCAAAATGGGTGCAACCCACCAGTTGAACCGAAGGATCTGCATTCTTCATGGCCCGGGCAAAAAGTTTAGTCTGGAGTGCACAGAATTCTGCGTCTTTGAGTCCGCCTCTTCCGAAGGAGTAGAGCTCATTCCCAACGAACCAGCACTTTACCTGGTAAGGTTGTGGTTGTCCCCGTTCTGATCTGACTTTTCCCCATCTGGTGTCAGGTGCGCCGTTACAATATTCAACCCATGCCGTGGCATCCTCCGGAGTATTGTCGCTCAGCCGCATGGTTACAGCAGGTTCGCACTTCACTTCACGGCATAAAGCAATAAACTCATCAATGCCAATTTCTTGTGAATCATAGTCATCGGTCGCGGGTAAAAGAAATGACAAGCCGGTTGGGCCGACAGGTGGTCGTTGGTCCACAGGCAAAAGCCCTTCCTGCCAGTGGTAGAATTCGGCATAACACCCACCCGGCCAGCGTAAACTTCCTGGTTTGAGCTTCTTCAGTAAATCCACCACATCGCGACGCATACCATGAAAATTGTTGGCCGGCATTAGCGAAATGGCCCCAATCCGGATTTTACCACTCCTCTCGCAGGTAAGTTCAAACTGTGCATCAGTTTCTGTTGTGCGGGCAACAAATTCACCACTCTGCAGCTGCCAGTCGCCAGGTTTGACCGCCATTTTCTTTTCAAAAATTAGATGAGTCTTTCCAGCATCAAAAATTCGCAATATTATGACCTGACTGGCTTCTGCCTTTGTCCAAATTCTGAATGCATATTTTTTCTTTTTTTGGAATGCCAGCCACTCGTTTTGCTGCCCTATTCCTCCACCGTCTTCAAGGCGGACCGAATTCTTTCCTGCATAGGTGAGCTGCCCGTCGGTTACTGCTTTCCCGGAATTGTTCAGAATAGTCCAATGTTTTGGAAATTCATTTTCCAGAGCGGCAAACTTCCGGTTGGCGATCATCTCCGCACTTATTCCCTGCCAGATTGCACGACGCGTATGCTCCAGGTTGTGGCCAAAAAGGAGCGGTGAAATCACTGGCCCCTGATCTGAAGCATCAATTTTTACACGTACGATCCCCTCCTGGGCAATCCCTGATGTCGGTTTTAAGTCGCCGGCAAAGGCGGACAACCCTGTCAGGATTGATGCCAGAATTGGGAGAATATAGGGCCGCAAATAATTCATAATTAGTAGAATTATTATTTCATCTCAAAGCAGATGGTCGGATCAAGCGGAAAGCGGCCAAAGTTTTCACCATAAATAGCCAGGCCGCCGGGAAGGGCTGAGTCAACCTCAAACCGAACCAGTAAATTCTTCCCTTCACTTTGTCTGATCAATGCAGTTGGGATATTTGCTTCAACGAAGTAACCATAAGAACCCGCCTCCTTTAGTGTTTTATCCTTTTTTTGAGAATTCCACGAGAGGATTCCGCGATGGTCAGCCGGATCATCGTCGAGGTTAAAGGAACCAAGACAACTGTTATTTACGAAAATCTTTACCATCCCCGGGAATCTCTTCTCGTCGGTCATCGGGTAGGAATTCTTGTTCAGGCTCGGGTCATTTGTCCCTTTACCGGCCATGTAATCTCCGGAAATCAGATTAGCACCCTCTTTATCTTTCCCAAATAATTGTTTGGCAGATAATTCTGCGATGATCCGGACTGAAGAGAGCTGATCGGCTTTTATCCCGGCAGGTAATGCAACCTGATATTCAAAAAAGCCTGATCCGGCGCCATTCACTTTCAAACCGTCAAGCACATTCCATTGCTTTTGGGTCCATTTTGCATTGGTGAAGGTGCTGGGTGCAAATCGCAAAAGGGTGATTTGTTTTCCGTCACGCACGATCGTTTCATTACGTGGCGACTGACCGTTTGATACGTTGAATGTCGTGAAATTACGGGCCAAAACCTGACCGGACGGTGTTTCCAGGCTTATGCGTAGGATAGCAACAGCTTGTTTTTCGGGCATTTGGATTGCCATTTTGCCGATATCTTTGGTCATCCATGGTAGGTAAGGTGCATTGAGCGAGTAGTTTGAATAGACTTCAAACCGGCCCAGACCATCCCATCCGCATAACTCCGCCCTGATAAGCAGA
>JAHEYS010000309.1 GCA_023251475.1 Prolixibacteraceae bacterium | reverse complement strand
TTCAGCAGATGATTCTGTTCGGTAAATGCCTCAGGAAGAATCACAATAGCTGTAGGCAGCCACCGCTCGGGAAACATCCCTTCGAATTTCCCCCCTTTCCGGTAACCATCAACCTCCTGTTTTATCATCTCAATTGACCTTTTGATCCCTTCCGGAGTGCCGGGTTGCAAACCATGTTTGTGCAAGGTATGATTAATTGCTGAAATATTGGGTACGAACAGCCCAACCGTATAAGGGTTCTGGTTATTATAAAGCATGGCCTGGTCAATATAGAGTGACTGATCAACAATCGCCTCTTCAATTCCCTCCGGGGAGAATTTTTCACCGTCGTTACCAATTAACAGACTTTTAAAGCGACCCATCACATAGAGATATCCATCTCCGGAAAGATAACCCAGGTCTCCGGTATGGAGACGGCCGTTTTTAAGGGTCTCCTCCGTCGCCTTGGGGTTTTTCCAGTACCCCTTCATCACATTTTCACCTTTCGCCACAATCTCCCCCTTCTCCCCGGCGGGAACTTCAGCGCCATCTGCATCACAAATTTTCACCTCGAGAAATTTCACCGGTTTACCGGAAGATCCGAATTTAACAGCCTCCGGACAATTTGCAGAAATAACAGGTGAAGCTTCCGTAAGTCCATAGCCCTGATAGACAGGTGTTCCGATCGCAAAGAAAAAGCGCTGGAGTTCAATATCAAGTAATGCCCCACCTCCAATGAAAAATTTCAGGTTCCCGCCAAATGCCTGGCGGATTTTCGAAAAGAGGATTTTATCGAGCAACGCATATTCCGGTTTAAGTAATATCCGCCACCCTTTGCCCCGGTTCCATCCGTCACCATTATAAAGATAAGCCACTTTTAGACCATGATTGAATAACATCGCGGATAGTTTCCCCTTTGCCTGAATCCCCTTCTCGATACTCTTCCTGAAGTTTTTCGACAGTGCAGGAACGCTCATCAGAATATCCGGTTTGAGTTCCTGAATGTTAACAGGTACATTTCTAAGTGTTTCCATTGGGGTTTTCCCCGTCTGGACAGATCCTATGGAGGCTCCTCTGTACATAAAGGTGTAAAGGCAGGCAGTATGGGCAAAAGAGTGGTCCCATGGCAGAACTGCCAGTGTCTTGTAATCCTCTGCGATATCAAGAACGTTGTTTGCCTGAATTACATTAATGGTATAATTAACATGGGTAAGCATAATCCCTTTTGGATCAGCAGTAGTTCCTGAAGTATAGGAGATATTGGCAAGGTCATCCGGCTGAATGCTGTGCCAGATGGATTCAAACCGGGTTTTATTTTCTTCCGTCTGGAGGAATTCCCTGCCTCGAACCCTGATATCTTCGAAAGCGAGATCTTTTGGTCCGGGGTTTTCAATCGGATCAAGATGAATGATGTATTCTATTTCAGGAATTTCCGATGTGATATCTGCTATTTTAGAGGTTTGTCCGGCTGAAACAATCACCATTTTAGCCCCTGAATGGACCAGCCGGAATTTTAACTCCGGCGCTTCAAGCTTAACCGAAAGGGGCACATTCACTGCCCTGCAATATAAAATGCCAAGTTCGCTGACCAGCCAGCTATTCCGTCCTTCAGAAAGCAGTCCTATCCGATCACCTGTGGTCAATCCAAGTAAAAATAATCCTGCCCCGAATTCGTAGACCTGTTCACGGATTTCACGGTAAGTGGATGAAATATAACGGTCTTTGGGCTTTTCCCAAAGCAATGGGTTGTTTGGGAAAAGCTCAACACGGGATTCAAAAAGTTCAATCAGCGTTCTCATTTTTTTACATTTTAATCTTTAATGATTAGTGTGTTAGTGGTTCTTTTCCCTGGACTGCCCGGGAGATTCAAAAACAAAGTCTGAAGCTAAAAGGTTCAGACTTTGTGTAATATAACTGACAAACCGGCTATTTTGTTCCGAATTTATAAATGGTTTTTGATTTAAATACATCTCCCGGCCGAAGGGTTGTTGAAGGAAATTCCGGATGATTCGGCGAATCCGGATAGTGCTGTGTTTCAAGCGCAACTCCCCTGTATTTGTCAAATTCTTCACCATTACTGCCCCTCATTTTTGGAATGTAATAGCCTGTATATAATTGCATTCCAGGTTCGGTGGTAAATACTTCCACTGTCCTTCCTGACGATTCTTCTGACAGGAGCGCCGCTTTAACCAGTTTTTTGCCTGCATTATCCAGCACAAAATTGCAATCATAACCATCTGCCAATCCCCCGATCTGCGATCCGATAGTAGCAGGTGTTGTAAAATCAAATGGCGTTCCGGCAACCTGTGCGATCTCTCCTGTAGGGATCAATCCATCATTATTGACCGTTTTTGTTTTTGCGGGAATATAGAGGGTATGTCCAAGAATATCTGTTTTGTTGCCCGTAAGATTAAAGTAGGTGTGATTGGTCAGGTTGATAATCGTCTCTCTGTCTGTAACAGCCTTATATTCAATATGAAATTCGTTTTTATGATTCAGGGTGTAGGTAACGGTAATATCCAGATTTCCGGGAAATCCCTCCTCCATGTGCAGACTCCGGTATTTCAGTTCGACACCGACAAGATCGGGCTTTTCAATCTTCTTGGGAACCCATATCACTTTATCAAATCCTGTAATTCCGCCATGCAAACAATTCTTCCCGTTATTAATTGGAAGGGTGTACTCTTTCCCTGCGAGGGAAAATTTTCCGAATGCGATCCTGTTTGCGTATCTTCCGGTGATACAGCCAAAAAACGGACCACTCTCGACATAAGCATCCGCGAGATAGTCATCAAGTGACTTAAATCCCAGAACGATGTTTTCTCTTGTCCCAATTCGGTCCGGAGTTTTTACTGAAGTGATGATCCCCCCGTAATTGGTAATTTTAATGGTTATTCCATGATCGTTGCGCAGCGTATACAGGTAAATTTTTTCGCCCCTGCGGGCATTGCCGAAAACATCGCGTATGAGTTCCATAAAAATGAAATTAAGTTATTTGATTACAAACGTAAAGAATAAATATAAAAAAAACATATTTTTATCTCCTGAAAAACAATTCTCTGTGAATATAGCGAGTATCTTTAATGTCGATGAAGCAGCAGGTATCCCTAAATACCGGCAGATCATCAATTCTGTCTGCATGGCTATTGAGCAGGGAATTTTAAGGAAGGGGGATAAAATAGCCTCAATCAATCAGATATGCGGAGCGTTCTCACTTTCGCGAGATACCGTGATGCTTGCCTTTAATGAATTGAGATCCAGGGGAATCGTGATTTCTGTTCCCGGTAAGGGCTATTATATCGAACGGACAGACCTGAATTTTGACCGGCAGGTTTTTCTCCTTTTTGATGAGTTGAACGTCTTTAAGGAAGATTTGTATACCTCATTTCTAAGTCAGCTGGATAACCGGACCAATGTTGATATCTATTTTCACCATTTTAATTACCATGTTTATAAACAGCTGATTGGTGATGCAGCAGGTAAGTACAGCGCCTATATTGTCATGCCGGCCACCTTTAATCATTCGATTGATGTGATCCGGCAGCTCCCCCCCGATAAAGTATATATTCTTGACCGGCTGAAAGGTGATCTGGCCGATTATCCTGTCATCTACCAGGATTTTGAGCAGGATGTTTTTGACGGAATGATGGCTGGAAAAGCACTTTTTAGTAAATATCAGAAACTGATTATGGTGTTTCCCGGAGGAAAAGAGCCGGAAGAACGGGTGACAGGTTTTAACCGTTTTTGTGCCGCGTTAGGGCTGGCGGGTGAAATAATCCGTTCAGTGGAGAAACGAAATATACAAAAAGGGGAAGCCTATCTTGTGGTTTCTGACCGGAATCTGGTCCGGATCGTGAAAAATGCCGCAGCCATGAATCTACAGCTGGGGAAGGATGTCGGCCTTGTATCGTTTAACGATACGATGCTCAAGGAGGTGGTTGCCGGAGGGATTACCACGATATCCACTGATTTTGTTCAAATGGGTCATTTATTGTCCGAAATGGTTATCAATCATAAAAGGATCCGGATACGGAATCCTTCAAAACTGATCGTCAGGAGCTCGTTGTAAAATCTGTTCTAAAACATTTTATACACGGGTACATTACGATCAATTTATTATACATTTGCCCCTACCAGTACCTACCAGTTTTAACATTAATTTTTTTAAATATGACAATTGAACAGTTAAAAGCAAAGTTTATTGAAAAGTTTGGCGAAGGTGATGTAAGTGGTTATTTCTCACCGGGTCGTGTAAATTTAATTGGTGAGCATACCGATTATAACGGAGGATTTGTGTTTCCATGTGCCCTGAGTTTCGGAATCTATTGCCTGGTCCGTAAAACTGATCGTAAAACGGTGAAATTTGCCTCGGTAAATATGCCTTTTGAGGCTGAAGTAAAAGTGGAGGACCTGAATAAAGCTATTGGAAAAGAGTGGGTTAATTATCCGATTGGCGTTTTTGCCCAGTTTATGAAAAAGGGGCTGACCTTTGATAAAGGTGCTGATATGCTATTCTTTGGAGATGTACCTACAGGCGCCGGATTGTCCTCGTCTGCTGCTCTTGAGGTGGTTACGGGTGTGGTTATTAATGATTTGTATGGATTTGGAATTGACAGGATTGAACTTGCCCTGATGGGTCAGAAAGCGGAACACGAATTTGCACTGGTGAACTGTGGTATTATGGACCAGTTTGTTTCGGCAATGGGTAAGAAAGACCACGCTGTTTTCCTTAATTGTGATACATTGGCTTATGACCTGGTTCCTGTGATCCTTGATGGGGTAAAAATCGTGATCAGCAACACCAACAGCCCACACAAACTGGATTCGGGAAAATATAATGAACGGGTTGCTGAATGTCATGCTGCTGTCAAGGCAATACAACCCTATCAGCAAATCACTGCCCTTGGGGAGATCTCCTGGGAAGATTTCCTGAAGGTTGAAGATAAGATTGAAAATGAGACGGTCCGCAGAAGGGCAAGACATGTTGTCAGTGAGATCCAGAGAACCGAAGATGCCGTAAAAGCACTGAAAGCAGGAGACCTTCTTAAATTTGGTGAACTGATGAACGGATCACACGACTCACTGCGTGACGATTACGAAGTGACCGGTTTAGAGCTGGATACCATGGTTGAGGAAGGTCGCAAGATCGATGGTGTGATCGGAACACGTATGACCGGTGGCGGCTTTGGAGGCTGTACTGTCAGTCTGGTGAAAGAGGGTGCGATCGACAACTTTATCGAACAGGTGGGTAAAAATTATGAGGCAAAAACCGGACTGAAACCCCTGTTCTATGTTGCAGAAATCGGTGATGGTGGTAAGAAGTTATTCTAAAAATTAGTATTATTGCCAACTAAAATTGACACAGATTACATTATCAAATTAATTTACACAATAAAATTTAATTAAACTATGACTCAAAACAAAAGTTATGCATTGCCAATTGCAATGATGTTTGCACTTTTCTTTATGATTGCCTTCGTGACCGGACTTCCAAGTCCCATGGGGGTAATTGTCGCAAAACAGTTTGGCGCATCAAATTTCCTGTCTCAGCTGGGCTTTTTCGCTAACTTTATTGCTTATGCATTCATGGGTATTCCTGCGGGGATGCTACTCGAACGGATTGGGTATAAAAAGACAGCATTAATAGCCGTAGTAGTGGGCTTTTCAGGTGTTGGTATTCAATTCCTTTCAGGCCAGATGGGTAGTTTTGTCGTTTATCTTGCCGGTGCATTCATTTCAGGTTTCTCGATGTGTATGTTGAATACTGTGGTTAACCCGATGTTGAACACCCTTGGTGGCGGAGGTAAAAAAGGAAACCAGTTGATTCAAACCGGCGGATCTTTGAACTCTGTTGCTGCGACTATCGTACCTGTAATGGTTGGTTACCTGATGGGCGCCAATGCTGCGGATCGTACCATTGACAAGGCAAATCCTGCACTTTTCATCGCAATGGGAATTTTTGCAATAGTTTTTGTTGTTCTTTACATCATGAATATCCCTGAACCTCGCCTGGTTGGAAAAGTGAAAATTAAACATGAACATAGTCCCCTCTCTTTCCGTCACTTTATTTTTGGGGCGATTGGTATTTTTGTTTATGTTGGAATTGAAATCGGAATACCAAGTACTGCAAACCTTTTTATGACTTCCGATTTAGCTGGTGGTGGTCTGCAAATGGATGCAACAATAGCAGGTTCTGTTGTTGGTACTTACTGGTTTCTGATGATGATTGGCCGTATATTCGGAGCTTCACTTGCTTCGAGATTCACCAGTAAAGCAATGCTTTCTGCAGTCTCGATACTTGGCTTGATCTTTATTCTGGCGGCTATTTTGTTCCCTGTTACAACTACGGTGAGCATGCCTGTATTCCAGTCTAATATTTCATTTGGTCTTGCCAAGGTTCCAATTGGAATTATGTTTATGATATTCTGCGGATTGTGCACTTCTGTGATGTGGGGCGGCATTTTTAATCTTGCCGTTGAAGGATTAGGAAAATATACTGAAGCTGCTTCAGGTATTTTTATGACGATGGTTGCCGGTGGTGGAATCATTCCACTTCTTCAGGGTAAGGTTGCTGATGTAACTTCATACACTACAAGTTATTGGGTAATCTTCCTGTGCATTGCCTATTTGTTGTTCTATGCCTTAATCGGCAGCAAGAACGTAAACAAAGATATTCCTGTAGAGGTACTGGCGTAACAACCTTTATTTACAGGGATTGTCATTCAGATGGCAGGAGAACCGCAAATTGGTTCTCCTGCCATTTTTTTGTCCGGTAAATATTTTTAATTTTGAAGGCTATGGGATCTCAGTATTATGATATCATCGGTGATGTGCATGGTCACGCCTCGCTCCTTAAGAAACTCTTAAAGACGATGGGGTATGCTAAAATCAACGGAACATGGCGTCACCCTGAACGGATTGCCATTTTCATCGGTGATTTTATTAACCGGGGTCCGGAAATCAGGGAGACGATTCAGCTCGTGCGGCAGATGACAGAGGCGGGGAATGCCCTTACAATACTTGGGAACCATGAGTACAGCGCTGTATTATATCACATTAAAGACTCAGGAGGGATGTTTCTCTCACGTCATATCGCCGGTAACAGGAACCAGATTCAAAGTACACTGACTGCTTTCAAGGGTTTTGAACCGGAGTGGCGCGAACATCTTAGATGGTTTCGTACTTTACCTTTTTTTATAGATCTTGAAAAAATCAGGATTGTTCATGCCTACTGGAACGACAACGATATCAATTATCTGAACAGTTTCATCCCTGAGGGTCGTTTAAAGCGGGGTTTCCTAAGATCGATTCATGAGAAGCAACACCCTACCGCATTGATTATCTATCGTCTGCTGAAAGGATTGGAATACCGTTGCCCCCCTGATCTGATTATTAAATGTGCCAAAGGGATGAGCCGTAAGCTATTCCGGATGAACTGGTGGGAGTCACCTGTCAATAAAACTTTTCGGGAGCTTTCGTTTGGAAATAAGTTCGTATTGCCCGATTACACTGTTCCGGTGCAGATTGCCCCCGCTTTTGAACCTTATGGTCTGAACAAGACCCCCGTTTTCATGGGGCATTATTGTCTTAGCGAGGGGGCCGAAATCTTTCAGGGAAATATCTGTTGCGTCGACAGCTGCGTGGTCGGCTCAGAACAATTGTCCGCCTACCGCTGGAGTGGTGAGGAGATCCTGACCAGGGAAAACCTCATCAGCGTCACTTTGGGTCCCGCGGTTTCCAACCGCGGTTAATTTATCAACCGCGGTTGGAAACCAGGGGTGGTCGGAAGGTCAACTTTTGCTCAGGTTTTGTAATTTTAATTTGTCTAAATTTTTGAAAAATTCTCAATTCTGCATTTTTTTATGGGGCTGCAAATTTCCGGAAATATG
>JAHEYS010000308.1 GCA_023251475.1 Prolixibacteraceae bacterium | reverse complement strand
GCTTATCGGTTCACCTACGGAACCAAGCAATCTCAATGAACTGATATCGTTTCTGTTGGGCCACGAATCACCGAACCGCATCAGGCTTCGGATCGCCGTTGGAGAGGTATAAAGGATATTGATTCCATATTTCTCAACCATCTTCCACCAGCGGTCAGGATAGGGGAAATTAGGGGCTCCTTCATAGAGCATAATGGTAGCCCCGTTTATCAATGGTCCGTAGACAATATAGCTATGTCCCGTGATCCACCCCGGATCCGCAGCACACCAATACCGGTCTTCAGGTTTGATGTCGAATACCATCCTGTGGGTTGTTGAAGTATAGACACTGAATCCCCCGTGAGTATGCACCAGTGCTTTGGGTTTTCCTGTTGAGCCCGAAGTATAAAGTAAAAACAGCATTTCGGAGGAGTCCATCTGCTCGGTTTCGCATTTATTTGAGGCAATGGGAAGCGCAAGCAGCTCGTGCAGCCAGTAATCACGGCCATTTTCCATATATACCTCCACGCCGGTTCTTTTAACCGTGATACAAATTTCCATGGTTGGCGACAATTCCATCGCCTTGTTAACCACACTTTTCATCTCCACGACTTTGCCGCGGCGGTAACCTCCGTCAGCAGTAATCACAATCCGGCTGTTTGCATCATTAATACGATCAGCCAGCGCTTCGTGACTGAAGCCGCCATAGACGACGCTATGCACGGCCCCAATTTTAGAACAGGCCAGCATGGCGATAATCTGCTCGGGTATCTGAGGCATATAAATAGTAATTACCTCTCCCCTTTTTGCCCCCATACTTTTGAGGATGTTGGCAAACTGACAAACTTCTCGATTGAGTGCATGGTAAGAAAACGTTCGCACATCGCCAGGTTCCCCCTCCCATATCAGGGCGAGTTTATTACGGTTGGCATTATCAAGATGACGGTCGATTGCATTAAGGATGATATTGGTTTTACCCCCCTGAAACCATTTGAAAAACGGGGGATTACTCTTGTCCAAAACCTGGTCCCATTTTTTATACCATGACAGCAGTTCAGCCTGTTCAGACCAAAACTGTTCAGGATTTGCCACAGAACTTGCGTACAGAAGGTCATAATCCTTAATATTTGCCTGGTTAATTACCTCTTGCGAGGGATAATAAATTTTCTCATTACCGTTGTTTTCCATGGAGCATAGATGATTAAATAGCGTGTTGATGAATCGTTGTTAATTTGGATTAAAACAATTAACCGGGAATAAAGTTTTATCCCGGATTCATCAATGGATAAATACAAACCTATTGGGATGATTTGTCAAAAAAATCAGCACTACAGGGTATACGGTACCCCAATAGTGCTGAACAATTCATTTAAAATAGCCAGGTGGCGTTACTCTTCCCCTTCGGAAAATTCCATCAGATAAGCCTTAATAAATCCGTCGATGTCTCCATCCATAACGCCCTGAACATTAGATGTTTCAAAACTTGTCCGGACATCCTTGACCAATTTGTAAGGTTGCATGGTGTAAGAACGGATCTGTGATCCCCACTCTATTTTTTTCTTGCCTGCTTCAATTTTGGTAGTCGCTTCATGCCGTCTTTGAAGCTCAAGGGCATAAAGTTGTGATTTAAGCAGCCTGATTGCGTTCTCTTTATTTTGAAGTTGTGAACGTGATTCTGTATTTTCAATGATAATACCTGAAGGACCATGCTTAAGCCGCACCCCGGTTTCCACTTTATTCACATTCTGCCCCCCTGCCCCGCCGGAACGGAAGGTATCCCACGAAATATCACCCGGATTCACATCAATAATGATGGTATCGTCAATCAAAGGTGAAACGAAGACAGATGTAAAAGAGGTCTGCCTTTTCCCCTGGGCATTAAATGGTGAAATTCGAACGAGTCGGTGTACTCCGTTCTCACTTTTAAGATAACCGTAGGCAAAATCACCTTCAATCTCAATCGTAACACTCTTAACACCAACATCTTCTCCTGGAACAAAGCTCGCCTCGCGAACTTTATATTTATGCTTTTCTGCCCAACGCAGGTACATGCGCATCAACATATCGGCCCAGTCGTTGGACTCTGTACCACCGGCGCCGGCATTGATTTTTAAAACAGCACCAAGTCGGTCCTCTTCCCGCCGGAGCATATTTTTGGTTTCAAGATCTTCGATCAATCCACGTGTCTCTACAAAATTTTCTTCCAGCTCATCCTCTGTAATTTCACCGGCTTCACTGTACTCAAACATAATCTGTAAATCCTCAACAGCCTGATCAACAGACCTAAAACCCTCAGTCCATTGCTTTATGGAACGGATCACCATCATCTGACGCTCTGCATCCTTGGGATTGTCCCAGAATTTTGGGTCCTGCGTCCTTAGTTCCTCTTCTTCAAGGCGAATTAATTTATTGTCGACGTCAAAGAAACCTCCTCAGCGCATCCCGGCGCTCAACAAGCTCTTTTAGCTGTTCCTTTAGGATCATTTTTGATTTATTTTTAAATTAAGGTGCAAAGCTAAGAATTATAGGGGGTAATGGGTTAAAATATCAGTGAGAAAATTTGAAAATTTGAAAATCCGGCAATTTGAAAATTTGAAAATTAGGTTATTAGACTATTAGATTACTTACATTTTGCAATTTTTATTTTTCACTCTTCATTATCTCCATCGCCAATTATTTTCCCGGCCACCTTAAACGCCAGTTCTGATTCAAAACCGTGGCTCAGGGCAAAGGCTGCAAGTTTCCCCTTACGCTCATAATCCGATGCGCCCCTGACTGATTTAACTTTGGCTTTGAGTAATGTCAGGAGGATCTTTTCATACAGCGTATCATCAATCTTTTTTAGCGCCGACCTGATCATTTCTTCCGGAATCTGCTTTTGTCGCAGCATATATGATAATTTCACTTTTCCCCATTGATTAAACCGTAGTTTGTCGTTAATATAAAATTCAACAAACCGTTCCTCGTCTAAAAACCGCTCTTTGATCAGATATTCAATGGCCCTGGATATTTCGCCGTCGGAAAGTTCCCACAGCCTTAGTTTTGCCACCACATCGAAGCGGCACCGCTCCGACTTACTGCACATAGCCATTGCTTTTGTTAACGCCTGCCTGTAGTCCAGATTACCCTCCATACCAATAAATTCAATTATTTTAATCAAAGATAAGCGATCCCGAATGTATAATGCCCGACAGCTACAGCTATTTTGTGTGCAGCTGATACCAGTAAATTAATTTATTGTTCGCGCCCAGCCATCTGCACCTGGTTCGTTTTCCCTATTTATCCATTTTTTTAAGTAACCGCGGATACAACTCATCTTTAACCCGTTTAAATTCAGGTTCGAACCTTAAAATTTCCTCATATATCATCTTGGCTTTCGGAAAATCAGCGGTCACCTCATAAGCCCCTGCCAGGGTTGTCAAAAGGTTCAGATAATTCCAGTCACCCTTTAATTCCCCAGTATTTTTCTCCATCAGCCCTTTTGCAATCAAATAATTTCCAATCGCTCCGGCTTTAGATCCACCCATAAGGGATGGTGCGTGAAATTTGACATTCCCAAGTTGAACAAATCCAAAAGGTTGGTCATGATCAAGCTGAATAGCCCGTTTGGCACAGTCGGAACTTTTGGGGCCATTAAACGGAGCCGAAAATTTATTTAAAGCAATATGGCAACCATAAAAGGCAGCTTTATATCCGTATACGAGTGCAGCATCAGCGTTTCTTACTTCCAGTGACCGAATATTATCCTCCGCAAGTTTCAGATATCCAACCGCCTCAGTCTTATTATTATTCTCCAGACACCACATAATGTATCCGTACTGGAAATTCACCAGTTCAAGGATCGACCCGCTGCTTTTATCCGACTGAGTACTCAACTTATCAATAACAACCTTCCAGGAAGTCATCCTGTTATTGATATAAGCATCATAAATATCACTTTTATTGCTCCCCCGGAGTTGCAGTGCAAAAAACCCCAATAAAATGACAATTAACCGATATTTTGTTCTTTCCATCAAGAATGATAAAAGTAATTATTCGTGATTTTCACCCGGCAGGCTTGCTCCTACCCGGTTATATAATTTTCTGAATCAAACCGAATATAAAGCATGACTCGAAACCAATTCTACGGCCAAAACTTCAAACGGAACAGCTTTGTACTCATCAGCTTCATCGTTGTTTACCTGGGGGATTTCATCAGAAATTCCGATAAAAATATGATCCGGTTCAAATTCTGTCAGCCAATTGAATCCTTGTGAACCCTAAGGATTCTCATTTTAATCTGCTGTCCGATAACAATAGGCACTTTCTCTTCGATAACATTCGCAGAATCAAGTCCCAATGCTTTCACATCGTTTATACTCATTCTTCGCACAAAATTATGAAGTCCCATAATGAAAATCTTCAGTGGGGGTAATTTATAATCGCTGATCAGGATTCTGTCAAGATTAACATAAAGGAAATCAGCCGGTATTGCATGGCTTTTGAGCGACTCATACTGACTAACCATACTGATTTCGCCACTTTTCACCATATCCTCGATCACCTCTCTGAAATAGAGGTTTATCTTGCGTTCTATTTTAAAGCCCAGTCTAAAATCGATTTTGATCAATACTCCTGGTATGATATGATTGACAACATATTCAAAGGTGTTTGGAGTTTCAAGATTATCGACATGAAGGAACCAGTAGGTGTTTGCCCTTTTAGGGTGTTTGTTAAATATTGAATACATGATTTTCGCCTCAATCTGATCGCGGCGGTTTGCCTTTGTAATATAAACCAGATTGGTTGCGATTTTAGGAACTGAGGAATCGTTACTCAGTGCCCTGAAGATATCGGGATCCTTATTGATATTGACAAAACTGATGTACTGGTTTTTGATTTTTCTTCCGAAATACCACCCATACATTACAGTGAAGAATACAAACGCCAGGGCGATAGTCAGCCATCCTCCGTTCGAGAATTTATGGAGGTTGGAGTAAAGGAATATCCCTTCGATTGAAAGGAATACAGTAAGTAATGTAATAATATAGATAAGATTAACTTTTCTCCTTCTTAGATGGTACGATAAGAGCAGTGTGGTCATGATCATTGTAATTGTGATTGAAAGCCCGTATGCAGCTTCCATCCTCGAAGATTCACCAAAATAGATTACAACAAAAGAACAGGCGATCCACAGAAACCAATTCACAAATGGGATATAAACCTGCCCTTTGATATCTGTAGGGTAGGAGATGCGGATCTTAGGCCATATATTTAATGAGACGGCTTCACTGATAATGGTATAAGAACCACTGATCAATGCCTGACTGGCGATGATTGAAGCTGCGGTTGCAATTATTGCCCCGGGAAAGATAAACCATGCGGGCATAATGGCATAAAAAGGATTCACGCTGGCCATCGTATCAAGATGGTTGATCAGGTAGGAGCCCTGACCGAAGTAGTTGATAAGTAAGGCTGTTTTCACAAACATCCAAGAGATGCGGATATTCTTGATTCCACAGTGTCCAAGATCAGAGTATAACGCCTCTGCACCAGTAGTTGCAAGAAATACACCACCAAGAAGAATAACAGCATTAGGAAATTCAACAATAAACCGATATGCGTACATCGGATTAATCGCCACCAAAACTCCGGGATCCTTTAACAGGCAACCAAGACCCAGTATGGTAAGCATTGAGAACCAAACCAACATAACAGGACCAAAAGCTTTTCCTATAAAATCAGTTCCGAATTGCTGAAAAAAGAAAAGTGCCGATAGAATAGAGATGACTACTGGGACAAGCGGGATATTCTGATGAACCAATTTCAAACCTTCAACTGCGGAAGTAACAGTAATCGCTGGTGTTATTACACCATCTGCCAGAAGCGCACTCCCCCCTATCATTGTGAAGATAGCCACCCAGTTATTTTTATTCCGGATCAGTGCAAAGAGGGCAAATATCCCCCCCTCTCCATGGTTGTCAGCCCGTAGGGTAATGATGACATACTTAATGGTGGTTTGCAGGGTAAGGGTCCAGAATACACAAGATAATGCCCCGAAAATTAAGTCTTTATTAAAAACGGTTGAAGCATTAATAATGGCCTTTATGGTGTAGAGCGGACTTGTTCCGAGATCGCCAAAAACAATTCCTAAAGTGACAATTAACCCTGCGAATGAAACTTTAGAAATGCCGCTATGTCGTTTATTCATAAAGACCAACCAATTATTCTTACTATTTTTGAGAAAACAGGTGCAAATGTAATCACCAATTGAAAGAATTATCCTTTCAATAATAATAAAGTCCATTAATCCGGAAAATTCACAAACTCAAAGAAAGTAAGATTACTCTATTTGTGACAGATACCGGTAAACTTTAATTACTGTAAATCAATTTAAGCTCAGGCAGGCACCCAAGTTTAACTGATCAAATCGCAACCTCCAAGGTAGGGAACAAGCACTTCCGGAACCCGGATACCATCGGGTGTCTGATAGTTCTCCATAATTGCGGCAACGATTCGTGGCAGGGCCAAAGCGCTCCCATTTAAGGTATGGGCAATTTGTGGTTTGCCACGTCCCTCCTCCCGGAATCTCAGTTTCAATCTTGTGGCCTGGAACGACTCAAAATTGGATACAGACGACACTTCGAGCCATCGCTCCTGGGCTGCCGACCACACTTCGAAGTCATAGGTGAGGGCCGAGGTAAAGCTGATGTCACCGCCGCATAACCGGAGCACCCGGTAAGGCAATCCCAGCTTTTCGACAAGTGATTTTACATAAGCCACCATATCATTTAAAGAGTCGTACGACTTATCAGGATGTGCTATCTGAACAATTTCCACCTTATCGAATTGGTGTAAACGGTTCAACCCGCGCACATCCTTTCCATAAGAGCCGGCTTCTCTTCTGAAACAGGCTGAATAGGCAGTTGTTTTAATTGGCAAATCTTTTTCTTCCACAATTACATCACGGAAAATATTTGTCACCGGCACTTCTGCCGTTGGGATCAAATAGAGATTATCGGTACTGTCGTGATACATTTGACCCTCTTTATCGGGAAGCTGCCCTGTACCAAATCCGGAAGCTTCATTCACAAGATAGGGGGGTTGGACTTCCAGATATCCATGCTCACGTGCCTGATCGAGGAAAAAATTGATTAATGCGCGCTGAATTCTGGCGCCATAACCCTTGTAAACAGGAAAGCCTGCGCCCGTAATTTTAACCCCCAGCTCAAAATCAATAAGGTTATATTGTGCAGCTAACTCCCAATGTGGCTTAGCCCCTTCGGGCAGAACAGGCATCTGACCGCCTGATGCTACAATCTCATTATCCTCGGCCCCTTTCCCCGCCGGCACCAATGGAGACGGAAGATTGGGAAGCAATACCTGAAGCTGGGCGAGTTCCGTGTCAATGGCATCAAATTCGGCTTCCAGATTTCGGATCTGCTCCTTAAGCTCAACTGTTTTTTCTTTCGACTGGTTGGCTTCCTGAGCCTTCCCATCTTTAAAAAGCTGCCCGATCTCTTTTGAGAGCAGGTTCATCTCCGCCTTTTGATTTTCAGCCACGTTCTGAACCTCGTTGCGCCTTTTATACAGGGCGATCACCTTTCCCACTATTGTACGGGCATCGAATCGTTTTACTGCCAGACGTTCAATAACCAGCTCAGGGTTATCCTGTATGAATTTTAAATTTAACATATCCTATTGTTTATGTTGTAATGATGGTTTATAAAGTTCCTTTCTTTGCGAATCCTAAATAACTCCTATTTCACCCCAGGCCGAAAAGGCTGATTCATTGGAGGCTTTTTGTGGTTTTTTAAATCTCCAATTATTTGCCATTCTTTCGCATTACCTGTTTTGAGTTTGGAGTTTCTATAATACAGCTTACCTTGCGGAAAAAGACATCAGCAAATCTGAAGAATGGCTTATTT
>JAHEYS010000074.1 GCA_023251475.1 Prolixibacteraceae bacterium | reverse complement strand
TAAAGATGGTTGGCAGCTTTCTTTGAATCGTGAAATGTGATAATGCTTCCTGCCCTTGCGAAATCGAGTACGTTTTGCAACACCTCCTCTTTGGTGATATTCTGGTTATAATCGCAGGAGATTACATCCCACATCACGATTTTATATTTGCCCGAAAGATAACGGTATTGCGACCGCTTTAACCAACCATGCGGTGGCCGGAATAAATTTGATCCGATGAGTCTGTCAGCCTGAACAACATCTTTATAATAGGTGAGATTATCAGATTTTAACCCCTGCAAATGGTGATAAGTGTGATTTCCGACAGCATGACCGTCGTCGACAATCTGTTCATATATTTCAGGATACCGGAAGACATTCTCCCCTACGACAAAAAATGTCGCTTCGATGTTGTTCTTACGAAGTAAATCAAGCACCCAGGGGGTAACCTCCGGGATAGGTCCGTCATCAAAGGTAAGATACACCGTTTTTGACTCGTCGGGCATCCGCCATATAGCTAATGGAAACCATTTGGTAATATACTGAGGAAGGTGAACCTGAAGTTTAAATCTCATCCCTGGTTTATCTTACGTGCCAATTTTCTGTTTACAGGATGCAAAATTATATAAATCTTTTCAGAATTAACAAATAATTTATTTTTTTAATTGCGGGGAGGCCAGTTCAGGCTGGTAGGTGTTCAGGAGATTATTTAACCTTTTTCCCACTTCCTCGCTTAAAGCTTTTTCGCCATACTGACTTGCAATATTGCTCAGTTCCCTCATAATATAGAACGATCGTTGCAGTTCCTCCTGGACAGTTGCCCTGAATCGTGGCTCAAGGGTGAAATAATATTTCAATTCTTCCTCACAGTTTTTAGCCATTATTTTCACCACTTCGTTCCCCTTTTGAGAGGCCGCAGGGAAAATATTCACCTCCCTGGCCAAACTGTCAGTAGTCAAATTTTTCAGATTGTGGGCCGCCTTGTAATAGGACTCAACCATCAGAAGGTTAAAATAGTTATAAGTCACTTTCTCGTTTGGAACCAACTCGTTACAACGGTCCAGCACTGCAATGGCCGAGTCGCGTTTACCCTGTTCGAGCAATCCGTCGGCCAGTCTGACGAAACTATTTCTCACATTCATCGACATACGAACGTTATTTTCATCGAGGTAAACTTTTGGATCGTTCATGTTTCCCCACTTGAATTTATTGATAATATTATCGTACATCACATCGGTACGCACACTGCCAATTGTACCACTGTTGGTAGATGGTGTTTTAATCGGGACCAGGCGATAGCCAAAACCTTCGGTCTGGAAATAATCCTGGAGATTCAGGTATTTATCCCGTCCGACAGTTATTGCAAAATAGATGGGGCGTTTCCAGTTGTTGTTTGCGATAATATCGAGGATCATTAATTCATCTTTTGTCAGATAGTTCCCGGTGAGATTGATTTCCATCTGAGGAACAATCTTATCTGCATCTTTCGGGTCAATCACGTTATTGGCCAGCACTGCCGCCTTATCGACAGGATAAATCAATTGACGGGATGGAAAGAAGGAGGCATTATCTGCCTGTTGCAATTTGGTGCCCGGATCATCAGAGCGGACAAAATCCATCGCTTCTTTTAAATTTACGGGACGTTTGATCTGATCCAGCACATAAACGACGTCGCGCGTTCCCTGAACATATTGGTTATGGTCGAATTTTATAGGCAATGCATCCGAATCATAGGCTTTGCGTCTCATCTGGTCGACATACCAGTCGGTCTGGAAATAGCTTAAATTACAAACGCGTACATCCTTCCTGACCCCTTCAACCATCTGAACATACCATAAAGGGAAGGTATCGTTATCCCCGTTGGTAAAAATAATAGCGTTTGGTGCACACGACTCAAGGTAGTCTCTGCCGAAATCGCGGGCGGTAAATCTACCTGACCGGTCATGGTCGTCCCAGTTCTGATTGGCCATCAGACAGGGAACGGCGATTAAAGAGATGGTTGTGGCAGCTATGGCGCTTATTTTTGCAGGTGAGAATCTGTTAAAAAGTTCATATAGTGCCAATACGCCAAATCCTATCCAGATTGCAAAAGCATAAAACGATCCTGCATAGGCATAGTCCCTTTCCCGTGGCTGAAGTGGTTCCTGATTCAGGTAGACCAAAATAGCCAGGCCGGTCATTATAAAGAGCGACAACACGACCCAGAAATCTTTTTTTCCTTTATCTCCCGCATTAAACTGGAAAAAAAGGCCAAGTAATCCGAGGATCAGCGGTAGCATGTAATATTTATTCTTTCCCCGGTTGTTGGCAAGGGCTGTCGGCAGGTGATTTTGATCTCCAAGCCGGATTGAATCTAGAAAATTAAAACCGGTAATCCAGTTTCCGTTTAAGATGTCGCCATTACCCTGGATATCATTTTGGCGGCCTGAGAAATTCCACATGAAATAGCGCCAGTACATCCAGTTAATCTGGTAGCTAAAGAAGAAGGTGATGTTCTCCGAAAAAGTTGGTTTTATCAGCCGCTCCGGTTCCCCTTCCCTGTTGGTTACCTGGATCGGTGTCCCTTTTATACTTGCCCAGCTCTGATACTCTTTGACATGTTCGGCATTTGAGCTGAACATCCTGGGGAAAAGGGTGCAGAACCTGCTGTCATAATTGGGCGATTGCTTATAATCAGCAATTTCATATTTCCCGTTACGTTCAATGTAATTGGGTCCCCCTTTTGTATACGGGTTTTCGCTGTTTAGCGGGGCATTATAATATTGTCCGTAAAACAATGGTTTACTTCCGTATTGCTCACGATTGAGATACGATAGCAATGAAAAGGCGTTGTCAGGATTGTTCTGATCCATTGGCGGATTTGCCGAAGAACGGATAACAATTAGGGCATAAGACGAGTAGCCAATGGCCAGTACCGTTATTCCCAGAATTATTGTATTGAGAAGCGGTTTTTTCTTTTCGGTTGTATATTTTACACCCCAAACGATCGCTCCGATCAGCAATATGGCATAGATCACTACGCCAGTATTATAGGGAGCACCAAATCCGTTCACAAAAAGAAGCTCAAACCACTGGGCCACAATCACAAATCCAGGTATCAGGAAAAACATAATCACCGCCACCAGCAACATTGAAACTGCCAGAGCGATAATTACCCCGTTTCGTGTAGTGGAATACTTTCTGAAATAATAGACCAGCACAATAGCAGGGATGGCCAGAAGGTTCAGTAAGTGGACGCCGATTGAGAGTCCGATAAGGTAACAGATCAGTATGATCCAGCGATTTGCATATTTTTGGTCAGCCTCGTTCTCCCATTTGAGAATACACCAGAATACCAGTGCTGTAAACAATGAAGAAGTTCCGTAAACTTCGCCTTCAACAGCTGAAAACCAGAAAGTGTCGGAAAATGTATAGGCCAGTGCACCCACGGCTCCTGAACCAAGTACCGCGATCATTTGTGGAAGGGTGAGTTCAGCGGTCTCTGATCCCACCATTTTGCGGGCCATATGGGTAATGGTCCAAAACAGGAATACGATGGTAAATGCGCTTGCAAGGGCAGAGAGAATATTTACCATCACAGGGACCTGGGCAGGAGAACCAGCGAACATTGTAAAAAGACGCCCCATGATCATAAAGAGGGGAGCACCGGGAGGATGGCCCACCTGGAGGCTGTATGCTGTGGTAATGAACTCCGGGCAATCCCAAAAACTTGCAGTGGGCTCTATTGTACTCAAATAGACGATAGCTGCGACAAGAAATATAAACCATCCCACGACGGTATTATAAAACTTGTACCCTTTTGTTTTCATGTATTCAGTATAATTCATAGCTTATAATTCACTAATCTTATTTTGCGTTTAACGGGACTCCGAAATTTTTGCGAAGATATTAATAATCTTCATCTGCTCAACTATTCTGATGATCAACATTTCAATAAATTAACTTTTAGCTCTTTGAATAGTGGAAAGATCGGTAAAATGAACAAATAAACCGATTATAACCATTTTTTCGCACATATCAGTTTGCAGGAAAAAAAAACTTAGTACTTTTGCAGCCGTCTTAAATAATAAGACATTCTTGATTGACCCGTGGTGTAACTGGCAACACGTCTGATTTTGGTTCAGAAGAGTCCAAGTTCGAGCCTTGGCGGGTCAACCACTAAGGTTCTTTAGTATTTGGCGCTGATAATTTAAAGTTGCACGCTTAGCGATTTACTTCTGGTAACTGGCAACCGACAGAATTCGGTCATCAAAGAGTTGCCTTTTTCAGAATTTGGTTGATAATAAAAAACAACCAGGTAAAGTCTTTAAGCTGGCGGCAATCGAATAATAGGCAGCTGCAATCTATTATTAAAGAGCTTATCGAATATTGTCCTGTGGTGTAATTGGCAACACGTCTGATTCTGGATCAGAAGAGTTCAGGTTCGAAACCTGACAGGACAACTGATAATCAAAGAGTTGCAGCCTTAAGAGTTGCAGCTCTTTTTTTTATTTGAAATAACTTTGGACTAACCTTATTAAGTTACCCATATTAATCGGTTTCGAAATATAATCATTGCATCCCGCATCAATAGCCTTTTCCCTGTCCCCGTTTAGTCCATAAGCTGTTTGTGCGATGATGATAATATTTTTATTAAACTGTCGTATTTGTCGGGTAGCTTCATATCCGTCCATTAAGGGCATTTGAATATCCATTAATATTAAATCAATATTTGGGTTATTACGACAAGCTTCAACAGCTTCAATACCTGTTTTTACTTTTAAAATCTCATTACTGATCTTTTTCAGTGCAATAGATATTAGCATTCCTGAATCTTTATCGTCTTCCGCAATTAATATTTTCAGTTTTTTATTCACATTCAAGGTATCACCGGTGGCAATATTATCTTTGGAAGTAACCTTTTCATCCATTACCGTTACATATGGAAGGGTAAAATAAAATACAGATCCGATACCCGGTTCACTTTCCAACCAAATTTTTCCTCCCAGCATTTCCACGTACGACTTCGCAATCGCCAATCCTAAACCCGCTCCCTCGTATGCTCTTTTGTCACCTACGTCAGCCTGTATAAAACGTTCAAATATAGCATTTTGACGATCTTTTGGAATCCCAATGCCCTGGTCTTTTACAAAAAATTCCAGCAGAGCAGTTGCGCCTAGAGACGTCACTACATGATATCCAAATTCAATGGTTCCTGTTTTACTGTATTTTATGGCGTTTTTTATAAGATTGGTCAGTATTGCAAAGACCTTTTCACGATCTGTTTGTATAATTGATTCTTTTGACAGAAGGCTGTTTTTAAAAAGCAGCTTCATCCCTTTTTGATCAATTTCCGGTTTAAAGAAGGTGTATAAATATTCAATCTGTTCGTTTAAATTCGATTCCCCAACACTTAGCTTCATATGACCCGATTCTATTTTTGAAATATCAACAATATCGTTGATGATATTCAGCATCCGGGCGCCGCTTTTTTCTATAATGCTTATGTAATCAAGTTTTTCTTCACCGGATAACTTTGAATCTTTTAGTAATTCAGCAAAACCAAGAATACCATTCATCGGTGTTCGGATCTCATGGCTCATGTTCGCCAGGAATGCCGATTTTAAACGATCGCTTTCTTCGGCCTTTTCTTTGGCGGCAATTAATTCAATTTCCGCTTTTTTACGTTCTGTGATTTCTTCCAAAAATCCTTCTGAATAAAGTTTATTGCCATTTTCATCCTGAACAATTTTTGCATTGAGGGATACCCAAATGGGACTACCGTCTTTTCGTTTCAACTGGCATTCATATCCTTGTATAATATTGTTTTTTTCGAGTAACGAAATATAAACGGCACGCTGCTCCGCATTGTGCCAAACCTGACGCGCGGAATCTTTCATTTCACGAAGATATTCATCTGTGGAATTATACCCAAGCATGGTGGCCAATGCAGGATTTGCCATTAAACTTTTTCCATCTATTGTCGTTCGATACATTCCTTCTATCGCATTATCAAAAATAAACCGGTATTTCGCTTCACTCTCCTTTAGCTCAATTTCGGCCTGTTTCTGCCTGGTAACGTCGACAATGGATGAAATAATAAACAGTGGTTTATCCTGATCCGAATTTTGCAACGTCATTTTTAGGTATACATAGATGATGGAGCCGTTTTTATGTAAATATCTTTTATCAATTTGAATCGATTTTTGTTTGCCTGACAATATGGCATTAATGGCGATCCTGCTCTTCGGAATATCTTCAGGATGAGTTATTTGCATCCATGTTTTTGTTTGAAATTCATCAAATGTGTATCCGAGTAAATCGCTGAACGCTTTATTGGTTTTTAATGCGCCATCAAAACTTGTAATCGACAAACCATTGGGTGAACCTTCAAATACACTGCGGAAATACATTTCACTCTTTTCGGTCTGTTCTATTGCTTTTCGTAATTCTTCCTCAATTTGCTTTCTTTCGGTAATATCCTGCACGGCGCCCAAGAGCCCGGTAATCTTTCCTGCGGCTTTAATCTCAGCTTCTCCTCGTGCCCATATCCAACCCATGCTACCGTCTTTTCTGATGGTTCTCAGTTCAATTTCGTAAGGATTGCCGGTTTCTGCTGTCTTCGTGATTGACGCAGATAATCGCTCCCAGCTTTCAGGTGTAAATAACTTTTGACTTTCATTTAACGGCGGAATGGGAAGTGCCGGGTCAAAGCCATAAATTTTATATAATTCTTCCGTCCAGGTAACGTGATTTGTAGTTAAATCGATATAGAAACTGCCAATATTGGTGATTTGCTGGGTCCTTTTTAAATCTCTTTCACTCCTGAATCGTTTTTCTTCTGATTGTTTCCTTTCCGTGATATCTTCTATCATACACAGATGACAAAGCGGCATATCTTCTTCCCTGATTAAGCGGGAGATTGTCATATTTATCCACACAATTGAGCTGTCCGGACGAATATAACGTTTTTCCATCTGGAAGCCGTTAATCTCACCCTTAACCAGTAAAGCCATTTTATCCAGGTCTTCCTGAATATCGTCGGGGTGAGTGATGCTTATCCAATCAAACCTGCCCATTTCTTCGATTGTCCGACCTGCAATTTTTGCAAACATTGGATTCACTTCATAAATTCTGCCGGTGACAGAATCAATAAGGGCAATTCCTAACGGAGCATCATTAAAGATCGTACTGAACCGCAATTCTATTTTTTCAAATGCCTTGTTTGCAATTTTAAGTTCGCTGATGTCCTGATGAATTGCTATCCAAACTTTCCCAAATTTGGGATCATTATAGGTTGAAACAACTGAATAACTCCAGAATGTTGTACCATCCATTCTGATATTCTGAATTTCGCCACTCCAGGTTCCTTTTGTATGAAGATGGTGGGCGATTTCGCCGGCAACCTCCTCCGGACTTCTGCTATTTGGTGCATTTACCGAACTTATTCGCTTTCCTGTCAGCTCATTGGGGGCAGCCCTGAACATACGGTTAATCGAAGGATTGGCATAAACGATAACACCATCATCGGTCCTGATCAAAAAGACTCCTTCCGACATGTTATCCACAATTTTGCCCTTCAAAATCAGTTCCCTGTCTCTGTTTATGAGATCAGCTAACCCGCGGGCCTTTTTCAGGGAATCAAACTTTTGCCGTAATTCCCGCAACTCTAAAATGAGTTCTTCTTTGGTTTTGGATTGGTCGTTCATGACAGGGCTTAGCTTATCCGAAAATTCGGTAAACAAAACTATTAATTTAAATGAGCATTCCTCATTTTTGAACCAAATTAAATCAATTATGTCTGAAATAATAAAACCAAAAATGCCGAAAAATCGTAAAGATGTAAAGCACCTTTAAAACCTTCAGATTTGAAACATGATTCACTGTTTTGTAATTTGATTTTAATATATTTGTGCTGGTTTACTTAATGTTGATAATAACCGGAATTGGCGAAAACCGTTAAAAGAGTAGTCAAACTTTTAAACCTGAAATTATGCATCTGTTACCTATCTCGTTACTAGCAATTCTTACCGGCACTTTATTGCTTGCCAAAACCAGGAAGGAAGCGCTTGGCAAATTCTTCGTATTTGTATCCTGGTTTTTTGTTGTTGTGGGTTTCATCCTTTTCATTGGAGTGATCTGCAAAGAGACAAATGGTTATAAGAGAGGTCCCGTCTGTTGTCAGCAGGAGATGATGATGAGAGGGTTCCACCGGGGTATGCACCCAGGGATGGGCTGTCCCCCTCCGGGAATGTGCAAACCCTATAATTGTGTGCAGAACGACAGCCTTATGAAAGCCTGCCCGAAGCATCCTGCAGACGAGAATACAAAAGCACCGGTGAAATAAAAGTTTTTCTGAGAATTCGAATAACCTTTCACTGGCGATCCTGAATTTCCGGTTAAAGCGCGCGTGGATTCCTAAAATGATCCGCTGACTGATCCTTCGGGGGGGCTCACAATTCCCCCCGGGAAGGCTTGGTATGCATCATTAATAGATCAGCCCCTCTACCGCTGACGCTATTTCAGACCACTTCCCATCCGCAAAAGATTATCTCCTTGTCACAATGATTCATACAATAAATCGTTGAAAGGGGATCGGGCCGCGAAAAATTGGCTTCTTTCCCATTGGGGAATTGTCCCCCCATACAAATCCACCTTTTGATTTTTTTTCTGACCAACCAGGAAAGGTTGTCCCATATTAAAGCCAACAGGGAGGTCCGGATATCCATACCAGTTATTGATACTACTCACACAAACCGGTGCATAAGGATCATCACTTGTTGTAATCACTCCCAATAAATTAACACACCCTTCTTTATGCAAATTTAAAAGCATCGCCAATGCCCCAACATCATCTACGTCTGAATCAATATCCGTATCAAGAATCACCCTTTGTCGGCTAAGCATTGATTTCTAATTTTGATTCATTGAAAAAAACAATCTTTCTGCTGATGCAACCCCCATTTATATTGATATTATTTTTTACTGTTCCAACCTCCTTTTATCTTTGAATAAATCTAAACAAGGACAATTATTACAAAATATCCATGAAAATTCAGCAAAATGATAATTATTTGATCAATTTTGATCTTTTTATTAATTAATTTGAATAACTCTGCAACCGATCGCTGCAGAAACCAATCTAATAAGTTACATATTCATCTTTTTTAATCAGATTATGAAAATGAAAGGAATCTTTGTTGTCGTTATATTATTGATGTTTGCCACTTTTGTTCATGCCCAGCAGTGGGAAAACAGTCTTGACGCGGCCAAAATCAGATCAGAACAGGAAGGGAAAAATATAGTACTCACTTTTTCCGGATCTGATTGGTGTATTCCTTGTATAAAACTCGAAAAGAGCATTTGGGAGTCACCGGAATTTATCGCTTACTCAGCCACGAATTTTATTTTATTACGCGCCGATTTTCCCAAAAAGAGGGCGAACGGTTTATCCAAAGAGCAGCAGGAGAGAAATGACAGATTAGCTGAGCTATATAACCGGCAGGGATTATTCCCGTTGGTATTGGTGCTTGATAAAAAAGGAAAAGTACTGGGAACAACAGGATATAAAAATATAAGTCCCAAAGAATATATTGCCTTACTCCATTCATTTGAAATAAATTGATTTTGAAAATATTACTTCTGTTCCTGATCTTATTTTCCCCGTTCACCAACAATGGTCAGGAGAAATATACCCGTACGTTAAAATTAATGGGGAGCCGTTATGATATTACGGTTATAGCAGCAAATGAAGCTGAAGGAAATAAGTATATTGACCTTGCCGCGAATGAGGTAACCCGTATTGAGCATCTGATTTCTGAATGGGATTCGACAACAATAATCTCGGACGTGAATAAATATGCAGGGGTAAAACCGGTTAAAGTCAGCAAGGAGGTATTTGATCTGGTTGTCCGTTGTATAAAAATAGCTGAATTAACCGATGGTGCATTTGATATTACCTGGGCATCGATGAATCATATCTGGAAGTATGACGGTTCGATGACCAGATTGCCAACCCGGGAAGAGATCGCCAATTCTGTTTCCAGGGTTGGATATAAAAATATTATCCTTAATGCACAGGATCAGAGTATATTCCTTAAGCTGAAGGGGATGCGCCTGGGATTTGGAGGAATCGGGAAAGGTTATTCGGCTGATAAAGCCATGCAATTATTAAAATCAATGGGGGTCCCCGGTGGGATCATCAATGCTTCGGGCGATCTGACCCTTTGGGGCAGGCAACCCGACGGTAAGCCATGGATGATCGGCATAACCAATCCTCTAAATAAAGATAAGGTCTTTTCCTGGTTCCCTTTTGAGGGGAATTCTGTGGTTACCTCCGGAAATTATGAAAAATTCGTTGAATTTAACGGAATAAAATATACCCATATTATTGACCCCCGGACCGGTTGGCCGGCTCATGGCTTAACCAGTGTCACGATTTTTGGACCTAACGGAGAACTGACCGATGCCCTGGCAACTGCAGTCTTCGTTATGGGTAAGGATGCAGGGCTTAACTTTGTGCGTCAGCTGAAAGGTGTTGAATGTGTCCTGGTCGATGATCAGGGGAAATTATACGAATCAGACCATGTAAAAATGAATCCGTTTAAGCAATGAAAAAGAGATTTTTAGCAATATTTTTTGCAATGATATTACTAACCTCCTGTGTTGCAGTCAAGGAGTACAAAAAGATATATCTGAATGATCCTGATATGAAATTATCAGCTCATCAGAACGAAAGGTTTGAAAGCAATTTTCATGTCTACAGGGAAGGCGCTTCGGGAGCCAATGGGGGGAAAACAGGTGGTGGTTGTGGTTGTAATTGAAAAATAGGATGAAACGAACATTGTTATTTGTTTTCAGTATTTTAGTCGTTTATACCTCCGCATCTGCTCAAGGTATTGATTCAACAAAGGTGTACAAAAAAAGGGTTCTGGAAAGTACCGAGGTTGACCTGCTGATGAGCCTTTATAACCAGGATGGCATTCATTCGCCCGTGAATGGGGGAATCGGAACCGAAAAACTTGTCAATGGAACTCCCACGATCGTAATTAACACACCTTTAAATGACAACGATGTTTTAACTATTGACGCTGGGATATCAGCTTATACTTCTGCATCGTCAAGTAATATTAATCCGTTCAGGTCGGTTGTGTCAACCTTGAAAAGTGCTTCATTGATAAGCGCCACAGGTGCTTCGAGAGGCACCACCGTTACTCCTGTTGTCAATAGTACACCTGTTACTTATAAGGTAATCGGAACACCATGGCTTGCCTCGACCGGCGCTTCACACAGCGATGTTTTAAAAGCCATTCACACCAATTACAGCCACAGTTCAGACTCCCGTAATTTTATCTGGGGATCAAACCTGTCGTTTTCTAAAGAATTCGATTACACCTCATTCGGATTAGGGGGAAATATTACCGGATTGTTCAATGAAAAGAATACCGAAGTTGGCCTGAAGGGTTCTGTTTTTCTTGACACCTGGCGTCCTATTTATCCGACAGAGTTAAGGGAATATATCGATTATGGGGCCTCAAATTTTCAAACGAGCGGCTATTTCAAGGGAGTACCCATATTGGATCAGGCAGGCACTGTTACCACTGCTTATCTGCCTTCGGGATTTGCACCCTGGGATAAAAATGGACGGAATTCATATACCCTCTCTTTTTTTACCTCCCAGATTATATCCGGAAAGTTCCAGGCAGCGCTTTTCTTTGACCTTGTGCTGCAGGAAGGGATGCTTTCGACGCCTTATCAGCGGATGTATTTTGCAGATAAAAAAAATTATTATATCGGCACAGCAAGTGATATTCCTTATTATACCTCGCCGGCCAATGTGCATGTATATCAGCTGGCTGATGGTATCGAGAAGATGCCCGATCTGCGATACAAAATACCTTTAGGGGTCAGGCTGAATTATTATATCAACGAAATGTTTGTGTTGAGGAACTATTACAGGTATTATGTTGACAATTGGGGATTGAAGGCACATACGGTGAATTTTGATTTGCCGTTCAGATTAAGTCAGGCATTTTCCTTTACGCCATCCATTCGTTACTATTCTCAGAATCAGGTTGATTATTTTGCTCCATTTGAGACACATCTTTCCACTGAAAAATATTATACCTCGGATTATGATTTGTCAAAATTTACAAGTAATCAGTACAGCCTGGCATTTGATTACACCGATATCTTTACAACATTTAAAATCGGTCATCTGGGCTTTAAAAATATTAATTTAAAGTATAGTCATTATACCAGAAGCGATGGGTTAAGTGCCAATATTTTCTCGTTTGGTTTGAAATTTGTCGGGGATAGATAATTTGAATGAACTAAAAATATTCCGGTGTGTTCTGTTTTATTATAAGAGTATCGTTATAGTAAATAAGATCTTTACTTTTGTGGTAAATAACAGAATTAATTTTAGAATACACCATGGAAATAAATATGCAAACTAAAAAGTTCCTTATCATTTTGATGATGCTGATTGCCATCTCCTGCGGTGATCAGACCAGGGTTGGGCAGGCAGGAAGCGCTGCAAAGATAAAAGAGTATCCTGTTATTGCGGTCAAGGCGCAATCAACCAGGCTTTTCAAAGACTATCCCACCAAACTGCAGGGTCAGCAGACTGTTGAGATCCGCTCCAAAATTGCCGGGTATATCGAACAAATATTTGTGGATGAGGGGGCTTTTGTAAAGAAAGGTCAAGTGCTCTTTCGTTTGAATGCCAATGATATTCAGGCTACGGTGCGTTCTGCTGAAGCAATGGTAAAAGTTGCTGAAGCTGATGTGAAAATTGCTGAGGTCAATGTTGAAAAAACAAAACCGTTGGTTGAAAAGAACATTGTGAGCAAGTTTGATCTGGAATCGGTAGAGTCTACGCAGAAATCGAAGGAGGCCCTACTGGCCCAGACCAAGGCTAACCTCGAAAATGCAAGAGCCAACCTGCAATATACATTGATTACAAGTCCGACCGAAGGGACTATCGGAAATTTCCCGTTCAGGGTGGGAAGCCTGGTGAGCAGCTCAACATCAGAACCACTTACCACGGTCTCGAATACAGTTAATATGTATGCCTACTTCTCTTTTAATGAAAAAGAGTTCCTGAACCTCATCAAGGGATTGGAAGGGAAAAATCAGCAGGAGAAATTCACCAGGTTACCCGGGGTTTGGCTGGTACTGGCAGATAATTCGATATATGAGCAAACAGGTCGGATTGAGACAGCCAGCGGATTGATAAATTCTCAGACCGGGGCTGTAAATATCCGTGCAAGTTTCCCAAATTCCGAAGGTATTTTACGCAGCGGTGGCAGCGGAATGGTCCGTATACCACAGGTCATTGATTCGGCAATCATCATTCCTCAAAAAACTTCCTATGAATTACAGGGGAAACACTTTGTATATGTTGTTGGCGCCGGGAATAAAGTTCGAAATACCGAAATCGAAGTTTTGGTGGGGAACCTTAAAGACTCCTACGTGGTGACTGGCGGACTAAATGTTGGCGATCAGATCGTTCTTGATGGAATTGCTTCACTGCGTAACGATACCGAGATCAAACCGAAACTTTCGGAGATCGGAAGTCTTTCTGAAAACATGCCAGCCGAAAATCAGCTTAAAAACTAAACTCAGGAAAAATGTTCAGACGATTCATAGAACGGCCGATTCTCTCATCGGTTATATCGATAATATTAGTTATTCTGGGCGTTCTCGGGTTGGTCTCCCTCCCCATTGAACAGTACCCTGATATTGCTCCTCCAACGATCCGCGTCTCTGCCTCCTACACAGGGGCCAATGCCGAAACTGTCCTGAAAAGTGTGGTGATCCCACTCGAAGAGCAAATCAACGGGGTTGAGAACATGACCTATATGACTTCAACCGCCAGCAATGACGGTTCTGCCAGTATCGAAGTCTTCTTCAAACAGGGAATCAATGCAGACATGGCGGCGGTGAACGTGCAGAACCGTGTGGCGCGTGCAACCAGCCTGCTTCCGGCGGAGGTCATCCGGTCAGGGGTGATAACCGCCAAACGGCAAAACAGTATGCTGCTTGTCTTTAGCCTGCGAAGTGAAAACGGCGAATTTGATGAAACTTTCCTTCAGAATTACAGTAAGATAAATCTTCTGCCTCAGATACAGCGCGTTAATGGAGTTGGAGAGGCAATGGTATTTGGCGCGAAAGACTATTCCATGCGCATCTGGTTAAAACCTGATATTATGACTTCATTTGGATTGGTTCCTGCAGATGTAGTCGCGGCACTGAATGAACAAAATCTTGAAGCGGCTCCCGGACGCCTGGGGGCATTAAATCAGCAATCCTTCGAATATGTCCTTAAATACAAGGGAAGGCTCTCACAACCTGCCGAATTTGAGAATATTGTCATTAAAGCCGATAAGGATGGGAATATCCTGCGACTGAAAGATGTGGCACGCATTGAACTTGGGGCGCTCGATTATTCCATCGCAACAACAGCTATGGGTAAACCGGGAATTGCAATGGCTGTTTTTCAGGCAGCCGGTTCAAATGCCCGCGATGTGATCATCAACGCCAAAAAAGTCCTTGAAGAATCTTCCAGGTCCTTCCCTCCAGGAATTAAATACCAGATACTTGTCGATGCGAATGATTTTCTTGACAACTCAATAGAGAAGGTGATTCATACGTTACTTGAAGCATTCATCCTGGTATTTATTGTTGTTTTTGTATTCCTTCAAAATTTCAGGGCGACCCTGATTCCTGCGATTTCAGTTCCGGTCTCCATCGTCGGCACCTTCTTTTTCCTGAATTTGTTTGGGTTTACCATCAACCTGTTAACCCTTTTTGCGCTTGTTCTCGCCATAGGAATAGTCGTTGATGATGCCATTGTTGTGGTAGAGGCGGTACATGCCAAACTCGATCAGGGGGCAAAAAATGCCAGGGAGGCCGCTGTTTCGGCCATGAGCGAGATTACATCTGCTATCATCGCCATCACGCTGGTGATGGCTGCCGTTTTCGTTCCGGTAACGTTTATGAAAGGAACTACCGGGGTATTTTACAGGCAGTTTGGAATTACCCTCGCCGTGGCAATTGTGATTTCGGCCATTAACGCACTGACACTGAGTCCAGCACTCTGCGCCCTGTTTTTAAAACCACATTCCCAAAGCGCGCTACATCAGAAAGGGGTCATGCAACGTTTCTATACCATTTTCAATACGGTATTTAAAACGATGACAAAGCGTTATAAAAAGACCACCAACATCCTGATGACCCACAGATGGATTGCGGTTGCCATTATTGTCCTTTTTTCAGGCGGATTATGGTATCTGATGGAGACTACCCCAACCGGGTTTGTCCCTACTGAAGATACCGGGCGTATGTTTATCGACATCAGCCTTCCGCCTTCAACGGCAATGGAGAAGACGAAAAAAGTAGTGGAGACAGTTGAAAATATTGTAAAAGAAATTCCTGAGGTTGAAGGGAGGACAGCTATTGTCGGCAATTCATTGATCAGTGGCAGAGGTAGCTCGTATGGAATGTTGATTTGTGCCCTTAAACCTTTCGGTGAAAGACGGGATAAGGGACAGGATATCAGTACGATAATAGGTAAGCTTTATATGCTGACCGCTAAAGTCAAAGATGCCAAAATCATTATTTTTACTCCACCGATGGTGCCAGGTTTCAGCATATCCGGTGGATTTGAATTAAAACTGGAGGATAAAACAGGTGGCGATATTAAGCAGTTTGAGCAAAATGCACGCCAGTTTTTGGGTGCGCTAAATCAACGTCCTGAGATTCAGTATGCCATAACCTCCTTCAATACCAACTTCCCGCAATACCAGGTGGAGGTTAATGCGGCCCGGTGTAAACAGTCAGGAATTACTGTCAGTTCTGTTTTATCGGCACTGCAAGGTTATGTAGGGGGATTTTATGCCTCCGATTTTAACCGCTTCGGAAAACAATACCGGGTGATGGTCCAGTCGGAACCCAATTACCGTGGAAATCCTCAGGATCTGGACAACATGTTCGTAAAGAGTTCAAACGGGGAGATGGCTCCGATTACAGAATTTATATCACTTAAGCGGGTTTTCGGCCCCGAAAACATCACACGCTTTAACCTCTACACCTCAATTGCAGTGACCGGCGCCCCAAATTTTGGGTACAGCAGTGGTGACGCGATAAAGGCTGCACAGGAGGTGGCTGCACAAACCCTGCCATTGGGATATGGTTATGAATTCTCGGGCCTGACGCGTGAAGAGAAATATTCAGGCGGCCAGTCAATCATGATTTTTATACTGAGTGTGATTTTTGTCTACTTCCTGCTTTCGGCCCAATACGAAAGTTTTGTCCTTCCATTCTCTATCCTTTTTTCACTACCGATCGGAATTTCAGGTGCATACCTGTTTGCCAAAATTATGGGGGTTGAAAATAACATCTATCTTCAGATCTCGCTCATCATGCTCATCGGGTTACTTGCTAAAAATGCCATCCTGATTGTTGAATTTGCCTTGCAGCGGCGACATCGCGGAATGTCGATCGTCCAGGCAGCCATTGACGGGGCTTCAGCCCGCTTACGCCCGATTTTGATGACCTCCTTCGCATTTATTTTCGGTCTGATCCCGTTGGTTATTGGTGGCGGCGTCGGGGCAAACGGTAACCGTTCCATCGGTGTCGGATCTGTTGGCGGGATGTTTATCGGAACAATGATCGGGATCCTGGTCATCCCAACCATGTTCGTGATCTTCCAGACCCTGCAGGAGAAGATCTCGAAACCCGAAAATCCTGAAATCACGGCGCAAGAGGAAGTGGAAGAATAGTTTGCAATACACACCCATTTAGTATAAAATGAAAACTACAATAAAACAAATTATCCTTATTACCGGATTTGCCGGTGCGCTCTTTTCGTGCAGTGCCCCGCAACATTTCCATCGTGAAACCGTCAACCCGGGAGCCATATACGGAAGCTATGAAACAACAGATTCCGTGACCATCGCTGACAAACCCTGGAGAACCGTTTTCGCTGAGGTTCATTTACAGCAACTTATTGAGGAAGGACTAAAAAATAATCCGGATCTTCAGATTGCCTTACAGAAGGTGAACGAAGCCGATGCCTGGTTTTCGCAGAGCAGGGCAGCGCTAATGCCGGATATTTCAGTTGGTGCAAACGCAACGTACACACGTAATCCTGAGATCATTTATCCTACGGGCCCGGTAGAGACAGGAAGGTATCAGGTTGGAGCTGAAGCAAGCTGGGAAATTGATCTTTGGGGCAGGTTGCGAAGTTCGAAACGGGCAGCCTATGCCAATCTTCTGGTGAGCGATGCCGGAAGAAAAGGGGTCCAGACACGTTTGGTTGCCAACATTGCATCTGCTTATTACAACCTGATCGGGTTGGATGCCAAACTGGAAATCACGCGACAGACGGTAAAAAACGACATCGAACAGGTTGAAACGATGAAAGTACTCAAAGAGAGTGGTAAAGTTACAGGTGCAGCTATCGTGCAAACCGAAGCCACCCGTTATGCAGCCGAAGTGACCATCCCCGATCTGATGCAACAAATCCGTGAGACTGAAAATATCATTTCTCTTCTGCTTGGGCGAATTCCCGGAACTATTGAACGTGGAAAAATTGATGATCAGGCACTTCCTTCAGATTTTAAAGCAGGGGTTCCGGTTCATCTGCTGGACAACCGACCAGATGTAATGCAGGCTGAATACGGAGTGATGAGTGCCTATGAAACTGCCAATATTGCCCGTGCAAGTTTTTATCCTGCATTGACAATCAATGCTTCAGTCGGATTTGTAGCAACAAATATCAGTCAGTTTTTCGATCCCAAAACATTTGCCTCCAACATCATAGGGGGGCTTACTCAACCGGTTTTCAATAAAAAAATCAATGTTACGCGATTGAAAGTGGCCCGGGCACAGCAGGAGGAGGCCTTGATCAGCTTCAGAAATACCTTGCTCAAAGCCGGGCAGGAGGTTCAGGATGCACTCGGTTCCTACGATTGGTCGGCTCAGAAAATTGCCCTTCGCAAACTCCAGCTTGAAGCATTGTTAAAATCGGTTGACTACACCAAAGAGTTGCTGACCTATGGTTCGGCAAACTATTTCGAAGTTCTGGCTGCACAAACGAATCTGTTGTCTGCCCAGCTAAGTAGTGTCAATGACCGGCTGCAACAACTAAATGCTGTCGTTTCACTTTACCGTGCCTTGGGTGGCGGCTGGAGGTAACGAGTCGTTTTTATGCTTTGAATACAAATTCCATAATTCCGGAAAATGGTAAGATCATGGGATTTTTAAATAGCTGAGTTTAAATTAATACAGAATTCCCGGGAGAAAAAGTTTATTTTGCGATTGATTAACTGAATTTTAAAACCAATTAATAATGATTCGCAACAGACTTATTATCATTGCGTTATGCGTATTTCTCCTGGGCTGTAATGAAAAAAACAAAAAATTTAACGGCCTTAATCTGAATCTGGGAAATTTGTCCCGGTTGTCTGACGCAAAAACACGGTCCATCAGTCCCGAAAATTTTACCGGCGGGAAGGGTAAAGGTGGGATGGCAACACTTGAACAAGGTACTGCCGGAAGAGCTGCCAGGGAACTTGGACAAGGGTGGAAAGTGAATCCGTCGGTGTATATAAATCCGGGGGAGAGTTTTACAATGGCCGAGATAGAAGGCGAGGGGGCTATACAGCATATCTGGCTGACTCCGGTCTGTAATTACCGGCTTTCAATACTGAAAATCTATTGGGATAACGAAACAGAACCTTCCGTGGAGGTTCCCGTTGGTGATTTTTTTGCTGCCGGTTGGGGAATGGGATTTGAACCCCGGATCCAATCACAGGCTGTGTGCGTGAATCCCCGAAGCGGATTTAATTCGTACTGGCAGATGCCTTTCAGGAAAAGATGTAAAATAGTGATGGAAAACATCGACACAAAGCAAGCCGAAATTTATTACCAGGTTGACTATGTTCTTACCGGGGTTCCCGAAGATGAAGCATATTTCCATGCCCGCTTTAACAGAGTACACGCTTTACCGGTAAAAGATGTTTATACAATCGTAGACAATATTAAAGGTAAAGGTCAGTATGTGGGAACCTATATTGCTCATGGCGCTTATAACCAGGATTGGTGGGGTGAGGGAGAAATAAAATTCTATATGGATGGTGACACCAAATTCCCCACAATCTGCGGAACAGGAGAAGAGGATTACTTCTGTGGTTCCTACGGATATGATGACGTTAAAGATGTGAATGGGATTGTCAGCTACACCGGATTTAGTGCTCCTTATACCGGATTTCACTATTTTAAAGATAACGACAAAACCTCTTTTGCCACAAAAGTGGGTGAATACCGCTGGCATATTCAGGATCCGATCCGGTTTGAAAGCGATTTGAGAGTAACCATTCAATGCCTGGGGTGGCAAAGCGGGGGAAGATATCTTCCCCTCAATGATGACCTTGCATCAGTAGCTTACTGGTACCAGAAGGAGCCGCATACGCCATTCCCTAAACTTCCCGATGCTGACCAGTTAATCATAAAGGAAATGAATCCCTAATCACTAAAATTGAAAAGGATGAAACCGGGCGGCTCCATCCTTTTACTAAAACTAACCAAACTAACTAACCTAACTAAACCTAAACTTATGAAAAAAAATGTAATACAAATGTAAGGCAGTTGACACTAACGGCCAAATATTTTAAGTTAAAGAATTGTAAATAAAATGGTAAATAATTATCTCTATTATTTATTTAAAGAAAATGGGCAAAGGGGGAGCATCGCCTGAACTTTCTTTTACCGGTAAATCGTCCAAGGGAACATTCCCATATTTATTTCTTAAAACCTTTAATCCGACACTTTTGGCATAAAAAAAGTTTCCTGCATAGTCGGTGGTATCATTTTTTTTGACTTCATGCCAGAAGTTTGGATAACTATGCATCGCTAATTTATTGAATCGCAGGCGCACCAGATTGCGAATATATTCCTTTGCCTCCTCAACCGGATAGGAAGAGATGTCCATCGGGAAATTCACATGCTGACGGATTCCTCGCCAACGGATAGCTGGAGTTATTTTCTGATGCTTCTCCTCCAAATTCTCCAAAGAAAATTTCTCCGGTTTTACGATTCCGGAGATTTCGAAGCGATACCCGATATCTTCAAGAAAAGTGTACACTGCATGTGAAATTCCAGCTTCGTCTTCACCTGAGAGCTGAATATATGAATGATCTCTTTTATGACTTACCTCAACAGTAAAAGCGCCATTTTTAAGGAGGTTATCTTTTCGTAGAACAAAAGAGTAATGCTTTTCTTGAATTCCTGATTCAGCTAATGCCTTATTGAACAGAGTGGTGAGTTCCTGTTTTGCAAAAGAGATTGGCGGAGTTTCTGCAATTCCGGTCAGTTTAACTGCAATTCTGTTTCCTGAAAATGCTGATAAGGAGATAATAAAAATTAGAGCAAACAGAAATGATTTTTTTGAAAACATAGCGTTATTAGAATTGCATTAAGCTATAAGAATTAAATAATGTTGTATTTTAATATTTTATTACCTTCCTGAATTCATCGGTATAAAGACCCATTTTATCGAACGGAAGTGGCTCAAAGCCAAGGATTTTTTTATATACCTCTGAATCTGGTTTAAGATTGAAATTTCCGTTTTTATAATCGACGAATCCCGGATCACTGTCCGTTCTGTAATTGTTCACATCATCACATTGAGCATACTGGCCACCGAGTAATTGAATTGGATTTGGGGATCCACCGACGATCAGATTCTTTGTGAGAATATTCCTTCGTGCCCGCATTCCTTCCCACTCTTTCCCTTCGGCGATAGGATGAAGATAACTTACAAGATCAGGATATCGCTCGCAATAGGGGGACTCATAGATATTTACGCTCTTTGTCAGCCGGTGCCTGATTAAACCATTTTCACCAAACATGGGAACACGTTCATTCGATGCCCAGGTATAATAATGTGCCGAGATCTCAAAAGTTGCAGAGATCGGTTCGATGACGATGTTGTTTTTCATCTTTAAATCCCATCCGCTATTACTGAACAACACACCATGATTGGTATTCATCTTATAAAAGATATTTCCATAAACGAGCACGTCTGTGCTTGAGTCGTCACAGTAGATTCCCATATTCATCCGCCCGGGGTTCCCGCAGTGATGAATGTAGTTATACCGGACCACATTACCCCGGTCGCTGGGATCGCGGCCAATGTACCATGGCGATGTATCGTTCGAATTCAGGGTAACATGATGGATATGATTATACTCGAATAGGTGTTCATTACCCCTGACATAGATCCCCTGCCATTCTGAATCAAAAATTTCACAATGAGAAATCCTGTTTCCGCAACCATCGATATTAATTGCAGCCCACAAAAATTTATTACGGCGGTTGTAGTTGTGAACTTTACAGTTTTCAACGTAATTATTCCCCCGAATCAGGTTGCGCTTGTTTCCCCCGCTCAGATAAATTCCACCGCTGCCGGTATTGTAGACATCACAGCTTACAATGCCATGGTTCGATCCTGCTTTGCGGTCCCATGTCGTGTATTTGTAAATCTGCCCCTGCAGATTCCCGACCATCCGTGAAACGGGGACTCCCTCATAATCATCATGCGTGATCGAGGGAAAGGTTTGCCTGGCACCCTGCCCCATAAAAATACCGCTTGTACCAACGTTCCTGATCGTACATCCGGCGATCAGATTATTCGATCCCCTCTCCATATAGATCCCTATACCCCTGCCGGCTTCAACAGTAACATCTCTTAAAGTGATGTGGCTTGCTCCCTCCAGGCAGATAATCGGTTCTTCGAGCATCGATACCAGCACTGAACTCCCTTTAAGTTCTACTGGGGGCCAGAAGTAGAGTGTTCCTGACGTTTTGTCGACATACCACTCGCCCGGAGTATCGAGTTCATCCAGAATGTTTTGAGCTACATAATGCTGAAAATCTTTCCCTCCGGCAACACCGTAGAGTGACGGCATAGCCAGTTTTACCTGCTTATTTTTTGTATCAATTGATTCAACCAATACATTATCATCGGCAAATCCATAATTAAAAGATCCCTGGAACCAGATATCGTTCTGACCGGCCCATACCGCATGTCTTGCATCGGTGTATTCGAATATTCCCCCACGTCCGCTGTAGTCACGGTTTCGGGGTACCGAGCCGGCATCGAGGACTTTCCCGATTTTGATGTATCCCTCATTTGGGTAATGGGCCAGGGGCATCGCGTCATTATTAAAGAAGAGTTCGAGTGGCGCCGGCGAAACTGCAATGGCATGGCCATATTGTCTGATCTGGCCAAAATTGTTGATACCCAATTCTTTCAGGTTAACCTGCATCACCTTTTGTGATGCCTCCTTCGATAGTCTCCTTAAAATCGTGCTGTTCGTGACCCTGGTGAATTTCCCGGATGGGATACTCCTCCCTCCTGTAACGGTAACCTTTTCATCCCTGATCGCCCGCCAAACAATCGGCGCTCCCGCTTCTCCTGAGTCATTTTCATTCAGCACCAGGGGAGCTTTCTGATCGTATTGCCCCTGACCAATCCAAACGGTTAGGCCACCTTTGGGCAGATCGTTGTTTGCCTTGTATTGCCTGATCAAATCGCGCGCAGCTTCAAGGGTGGCGACAGGCCTTTCTTTTGTCCCGGGATTAGCATCATTTCCGGCCGGTGTGACATAAACATCCTGTGCTAATGCCCCAAATCCTGTATGAACCAGAAAAATCAGAATAGAAAGTTTGATGATGTACTTCATTTTACTTCAGAAAATATTTTGAATAATTGACATTTAACAGGTCAAGATGACTGGTGTTTATTTTTAAGCGCCGGATGAAATCGGCGTAATCTTTTGAAGCTTGCGGCGACCAACCGATTTCTGACAATGCACAGGCACGGGGGAAGGTCATATACTCAGCTCCTTTCCCATCTTTGACATATTCACTCCATAAATTGGCCTGAACACCGATAATATTCTGCACATCCTTTCCTGTTAATTTGAGTGGAACGGGGTTGTAATTATACACCTTCTCCAATGGAATAAGTCCCGGATAGGCCAGCGGGGTGATTTCGCGTTCCTCATTTTCATACAGGTTAAAGTAGAGTGGATCAAGCGGTGACATAATGATTTTGAAACCGGCCCGTGCTGCCTCTGCGATATGCTTATCCCCGAGCCAGGTACGCCAGTACATCAAGGTAGCGCCCGGGGCTAATCCACCTTCCATGATTTCGTCCCATCCGATGATATTCCGACCTTTACTGTTGAGAAATTTTTGAATCCGTTTAATAAAATAGCTTTGTAACTCATTTTCATTTTTCAGATTTTCCATTTTTATCCTTTCCTGGCATTGAGGACAAATTTTCCACCTGGTCTTAGGACATTCATCGCCACCGATATGGATAATCTTTCCGGGGAAGATCTCCACAACCTCAGAAAGAACATCCTCCAGAAATTTAAATGTCGACTCTTTGGTACAATAAACATCCTCAAAAACACCGTAATCGGGAGTTACCTCAAACTTTTTTGGAAAACAGGTTAGCTCCGGGTACGCTGCAAGTACGGCGGTTGAATGACCCGGTAATTCAATTTCAGGGATGATGGTGATGAAATGGGCCTGTGCATATTTCACAACCGCTTTTAATTGCTCCTGTGTATAGAATCCTCCATGTCTGATCCCGTCGTATTTACGGGGCTTATCTCCGGCATGACCGACCATCGACTCTTTCCGCCACGCGCTGATCTCCTGTAATTTCGGGTATTTTTTTATCTCGATGCGCCACCCCTGATCATCGGTCAGATGAAGATGAAAATGGTTTATTTTGTAAAAAGAGAGGAGATCAATATACCGCATAAGCACTTCAACAGGCTGGAAATGACGGGCAACATCGAGCATAAATCCGCGGTACTCAAACCTTGGAAAATCTTCGATTTCCACAGCAGGAATATCCCACCGTTTCTTGCCTGAAAATTGAGCTTCAATCCCGGGAGGGAGCAATTGTCTCAAAGTTTGCAAAGCATAAAATATCCCGGTCGGAGAATTAGCCTTAATGATCACCTTTTCCGGGGTTACCATCAGCAGATAACCCTCCTTATTCTGGATCAGCGTGTCGATAGAAATGCCGATATACCCGGATTGAGGTAATCTGCCGGCGTATCTAATTTCAAAGCCCATCGGAATTTTAACAAATGCCCTGAAATCGTCGACCACCCGTTTCACCTCCTGATCCGACCGATCAAGATAAATCCTGGTATTTTTATCCAGGGTGAATTTGCCGGTTAACTCCACCATTTTATTCGGTTTCGGAATAATTCCCAATTGTGCTGAGATGGCGGGATTGGTAAATATTATCAGTAGAATAACCAGGGCAACTGAAAGAATCTTCTTCATCACTTCATTAATAAGGGGAAAAATTTACCTTCCATTTTTTCCCCTTTTTTTACAGGGGGGACACCAGCCAGGAGCTCTTCATCAGATCCGGAACAGGTTCCGTCGGCAAATACATTAAGTACAAAAGCCCTGCGTGGCTTTTCGGAGTAATTCTCAAAAGATCCGTGCACCAGTAATGGATGATGAAAGGCTGCATATCCCTTTTTCATCTCAATTGGCGTCGGATGGTCCAGCTTCCTGGTCTGTTCCATCGTTAAAAATGCTTTCAATCCTTCCATCTTACCTGTCAGGACCGGTTTATTCAGCAATCCCCAACGGTGAGAACCCGGAATATATTGCAGACACCCATTTGCCTGTGATGCATCATCCAGACCAATCCATGCCGTCAGATGCTGCATTGGAGTGGTGCGGGTCCAGTACGAAAAATCCTGATGCCAGGCAACAACTCCCCCGTGTTTTGCAGGTTTGCAGAATAACTGATCGTGCCAGAAACGGACACCCTTATGGCCTAAAAGCTGTTGAGCAGCCATCACAAATGCGGGATTCCAGAGTACATCGTGAAAACCTGGAGACATTCGCCAGTGGCCAAGGGCGTGAAAGAGGACAAGGTCAGGGTCAGTTGATTCATTGGAGTGAAACTCATAAAGTAAATCATGGTTGGGATGAGCCGGGTCCATCACATCCAGCAATTCTTTGTTCAGTTGTTCCACCTGATCCTCTTCAAGCAGCTTTATGTTCGGCAGGTATCCGTTTTCCTCAAAAAATTCAACCTGTTCTTCGCTTAACCTGTACTTATTCCACTCCTTACTGTTAAAAGGGATGGTAAACATGTCAGTCAACAAATAGTGATAATCTGCCAGATCGCGTGAAAGTTCCATATTTATTTGATTTTTTATATCTGCTAATACTGTCCGTATTTATCAATCAGTTGGGAAAGCATCAACAACCGCTCTTTGGTCACCATCGGTGCAATCGAACAGGCAGTGCTGAGAATAAATCCTTTCCCCCTGTTTTTCCCCGTCTCAATGATTTTCTTTACATCGGCTTCAGCTTTTGAATCATCGGCATAAAGAAGTGAATTTACAGAATCGATATTCCCCTTAATAAAAAGGTCGTTTCCAATCCGGTCAAAGGCATCCTCCAGATCAACATTACCGACCGGCACCGGATCTAAACACTCCAGGCCGGAGGTGTTGCTTTCACGCATCAGCTCCAGCCGGTCGTTGATCGAGCCGCAGGTATGAATATAAACATGTACCCCTTTTGCACGAATGGCTGAAATGATTTTCGCTTCATAAGGTAATACAAATTCGCTGTACTGTTCTGAGGAGATGAATCCCATTCCGGCAAACGGCGAGGAGACTTTAATCGCATCAATCGGCTTCTCACACATCTGTGCCGCCAGGTCAAGGATTCCGTCTGCAAATTTTTCAATGATTAATTTGCACTTTTCCGGCTCCATAATCAGCGCAATCAACCCATTTTCGTATCCCACCAGGTCAAGGAAATAGTCGAACGGAGAGGTGATCTCCCCATGAATGGAGACCGTATCACCTACTTTTGCATACAGAATATCGAAAATATCGAATAAAGAGGCTTTGTCAAGGTCGAAGTAAAGATTCTGGGAAACGGGAATATAGCTGATTGCCGACGGGATATCTTTTTCAATATCAATATCTTCAATTGCGGGTATTGTTTTCGGCTGTGAATAGGCAACCAGTGGCAAATCGGTCCATGAGTGTACTTCAGTCCGGTCGGGATAGGTCAGCTTGAAATTCCCTTCATCCACACATTCATACTTCAGTAAATCCTTTTTCCACTTATCGGAGTGTCCGTGCAGACTTACCAGGATGCCGTCGAAACGGAACGTTTTGCATAGACTGATCAGTCCATCGGCAAAAGTATTTTTATCGTACCAGAATTCGACAGGATTTGGTTTTAACTGCGTCATCATGCTGCCGATGCTAAACTGGCACATTAAGGGAACACGGTCAGGATGCTGCAGATTCATTGCTGCCTTAACCCTTTGCCTGGAAGTAAATGTTTCCATTTGTGTTTGTATTTTGCAATATTAAAGTTACTAAGTAATTGGGAAGAAAGATTAACCGCATATAATTTTCCTGCTTAACAGGACCTTTTGCCGTCAATATCCTTAAAATCGATTTCAAATTTGTCGTTATTGTATAATATTATCGTTGCTCCCAGTGCCGACCAGGTTGGAGTGATCTCCATGATCCTGATCTCCTTTATGGGCGATAACTCCTCCTCTGTCCATTGACTGTCATCCATTTTGTGAAGCATTACGGTAATCATTAGCTCCATGGGGGGATTTTTTGCCATTCGCTTTTTATAAGCATAGATCACCGTGCTTTCATCTGCTTCTGCATTCCGGTTTTGATGGATTAAGCAATCCAGTTTATCCCATCCATTGTAGGTGATCAGCGCAATTTGCCTTCCGGGAATTGCTGCCGTTATCACTTTTTTGTCGCCAGCTTCAAACTGGTTGATTACAGGTCTTTTGCCTTCCAGATGCGGCAGGCCGAAATGTCCAAGTGTCAGTTCATATTCAAAGGCCAGCCGGGATCGGTCGACGCGGATCACCCCTCCCGGAATGGTAATTTCAGCCAGATCAATGATATAACCCACCCCGTTATTGGGTGGTTTGCGCATGATTGCCTGCCTGTACAGCACATTATTCCGTACACCATTATAAAGCATGCTTTGAGAAGTGGTATAAGTCCCGTTTTTTTCTGAATCGTTTTCAATCGCCTTACCCGTGAGATAAAAATTAACATCATCGCCCCGCACATCTCTCGGATCCTGACTGCGAAAACTATATTCCATTGAAGTCCCCCCCTGCGGATTATGATCTTCCCACGGGAAATGGGTGTTATAGACCAGTTTCGAATAATTTGGATCGTCGTAGTAAACCTTTCCAGGTATGATTTCGGAGGCGCCTGTTTTACCATGATTAACCAGGACAAGCCCTGGATTTTCAAGAACAGTTGTAATTGATTTGTTTCCCATGGTTTCCCAAATCCCTTCGTTCTCCCGGGCAGTCCAAAATGGGGAATCATCGGGTAATGCAAGAGCTATAAATGGCAAAAACATCAGGAAGGGACTGCCGGCGCAACTGTAGTTTTGTACCATATATTCCTTTTGTCCATAAAATCCAAGGCTGGGAATATCATTGTCGTAAAACTCTTCGCGTGTAACAAACTGCAACAATGAACCGGAGCAGAGCCGGCGTGCCCAGCCACCATCCAGCAACGTGTTATTCTTCAGCATAAAAGCCACGGGGAATGCCCCCGAAACCCAGGTCCTGTAGCAAATACTTCTGGACCACATATTGATATATCCGTCGCGTCCGAAGAAAGCGGGAAGTGATTCCATTAATTTCTGAGCCGATTTCTCGATGATTTCAGCGATTTCAGGATAATATTCATCCCCAAAAGTCCGGTTCCAAATAGTTGTATAAACAATAAACAGGCTGATGGAGTAGTAATTATAAGTTTGTTCCAGGTACCAGCCATTTCCGGAATGATAGGAGGCTACCCATAAAAGATGACTTTTCAACAGGTCATCATCGATCGCATAACCATATTTTTTAAGAAAGGATAGCGCTACAATATTAAAGATCCGCCAGTTATTCTGGGTAGTCCGGTGATGGGCCCATTTTGAAATGGTGATGACCATCTCCTCCTTCTGCTGTTCGGAATATTGTGACCAAAGTGTATCGGGAAGTAACAGCAAGGTTTTGAATAGCCCTCCAAACTCGCAGGTGAACTGATAATTGGAGTCGGGCAACTCTTCGGGCAGCGGCAATGAATTGATATGTCCGGGAGTGAAAGCATTATAGATATGCAAACCATAATATTCCCGAAGATTGATGTTGTTTATTTTCGTTTCCGGATCAATATGGATCAGCGGACCTGCCAGGGTAAAGGTCCGTTCCAAAGCTTCAAAATCGGCCGAACGGTAACGCCAGTCAGGGGCATTGGGCTGGGGATATGTTTTGCCAGGAACAACCGGAAATGAAATGGGGGTATCAACAGAATCAACATGACTAAATGCGCGTTCCAATAAATACTTAGCCATTTCGATATAATGATTCTTTGACATTCCCGTATAGGGGCTTAACTCAAAGTCGGGATCCTTAACTTCAAAAGCACTCTTCATGTATTGTATATTTTTAAAGTTCATTAATTATACCATAACAAACCTTGATATGATATTTGTTTTATTTTTCAGGGTAGCCTGTCAATTATTCACCATTCTGTTGAAAAACATCAGGGCTGCCGGATTTCCTTTTACCCTTCCGCTAAGTGTAATCTCTGAGATATAATAAACCCCTTTGCCATACTTCTTCTCCCCGACAACGGTGTACCCTGAGGGATCCTCCTTTCCCCAGTTGCATAATCCGCTGGTTAACAATGGTGTCCACCCATTGGCCTTAAAGATATTTGCGACGATAGGATTAATATAACCTGTC
>JAHEYS010000307.1 GCA_023251475.1 Prolixibacteraceae bacterium | reverse complement strand
CGGATTTTTCTTTTCAATCTCCCTGAGGGCGGCTTTAAATTCGTCATAGGTTGGCGCTCCCGTATTGTCGTTGGTATGGATGATCGCCATCCAGGTCTGAAAAGGCCATCCTGCCGGAGGTGCGGGAGTCGTTCCGTAATAAGGTCCAAAATACATGGTCATTAACCTGGATTTGTCGGGACCTTCCCACCAGAAAAGCAACGGAACTTCGGGTGATCTTGAAGCTGCATTACATCCGATATGGAGAAATTTAATCCCTGCATTGGTTAAAATGGTTGGAAGAATCCACGAATGCCCCGGAACATCTGTTTGTTTGGCATCGACAGGCAGTGACAATCCTGCCGCTCTGCTGATTTTTGAAGAATACGACAACGACCTGACCAATGGTTCAAGATCGCAAGCCTCTGTTTCAAAAGTAAAAGGTAAACTATGGACAACAAATTCACCCTCCCTGACCGCTTTTTCAATCCTTTGCCTTACCTCCGGCTTTGACTTTGTCTGCATCTCCTTCATCGGCCAACCTGAAATTGTCCATTTGAATTGCTGATTATATGGCAACTCTTTTGATTTTTCAATAATATCCAATGCTCCTGACACCATTGATGTGGCATAATTATAACTTACATTATCGGCCCAGTCGGTATATCCGATATCAAAATGGGTTTTGAAAACCACGATCACCTCCCTGGTTTTCGGAGATTTGTTTTGAGTTTGTCCTGACAATCCTAAAGTCATTATAATCCCGAACAAGAAAACAACAGTAATTTTCATATCATTTAATTATAAATCATTAGTTGAATAAATCCAAAATCAAATCCCCCGGGTCCACCTGTTTCCAGGAGGAAAAATCTGTCTTAACTATCTGGTCCAGTCTTCAAACATTTTAATGGCAGTAAACAAAACACCGGCTTCACCTCTGAAGGTTCCTGATCCCCGGGGTTTATTATCCACCGAGTACCATTCGTAGAAACCATTGTTCTCCTTTACCCGTTTGACCATCGGAATCATCTGTTCATAAGCCTCCTCAACAAATCCATTCCTGATGAGTTGCTGAATCATTCTCCCTCCAAACCAGGTCCAGTCGCCACCATTCTGGTAGCTATACTCAGGATTCATGATTTTATTGGCGAAAAATCCTTTAGGGTATGGCGGGTAGAGTGTAAGTCCGATAGAACCGGCGCCAGCCAGTTTCACTCTTTTAACCATCTCTTCCAGTGAATTCTTTATTTCTTTTTTGTTGAGTAATCCTGCTTCAATTGCGATGGTTGTTCCCCCAAAATAGTAGATTTCATTTTCATTAAAACCGGCTGGAAAAGGAGAACCTTTTTCGAGGTAAAGGTGGGGAATGAATTTTTGATGCTGTTTATCCCACAAATATTTCCGGCTGTTTTCTGCAATAGTGTTTCTGATTTTACCCCATTTCAACTTCGTTTCAGGAAGTATCTCCATCATATTATTCAGCGCAATAATAAACATTGCATTGTCGTAGATATCAATCGCCGGGTGGGTATTGGCATCAAGGGTAACACCCCAGCCATGTTCGGGCTGCACGTCACCCCAGTCGGCCGTTGTGGCCCCGATAATAAGGCCATACTTTTTGTTAAAGCGCTGATTCATTAAAAAATTCATCGCCCATTCCATCCTTTCCTTCACCTTTTTATCCCCGATATTCTCCTCAAGAATAGTCTTGTCGCCTGTCAGCAGGATGTATTTGTAAACCGCCTGTATCAGCGAGCTCTCCTGATCCGTTTCAACGGTATTTTTATGCCCGGCATATCGTGGTTCCAGCTTCGAATAAATAAAATTATATTCATCTTTACCTATCTCTTTTACCGGTGTAAATCCGTCAATTATATTTCCGTCGTCCCCCTGCATCCTGAAAAAAACCAGCAGGTTCTCTTTCAAAACCGATTTTTCGTTCACCCGGGCGGCAAGCTGAATAAAGGTGTTGTAATCCCTGATCCACACTTCGCGGTAGCCGTCACCGGCATTAAAACCCGCTTTCATCACCTCCAGCGCCTTTGATTTGACGAATGGAAAGTACTGATCATTCTTTATCTTTTCAGCCAGTTCATTTTTCTGATTGGCCGACAGATTAGCTGAACCGGCAAATACAAATGAAAGGATCAGGAATAGAGCATAAATAAGTTTCATGGTTACATTTTTATAGATTGATTGATAACATTCCACCCCTCGGTCGAGAGCAAGAACGATTTTGATTTAAGATTTTGAGGAAGCAAGCTACAGTCAATAGTGATTTCCCTGTTTTCACCGGGAAGCAGGGTGACATAATTATCACTGAAGTAAACCGGAAGCGCCAGCTCTCCCCCATTTTCACTGACCACTTTCATCCGAATAAAAAAAGCGGTTTCGTTACCCCCGTTACTAACAATCACGCTCCTTTCGCCTTTGGCATTCATTTTGATACTGCACTCAATTGTTGCTGGTTTTAAATCATTTAACGCTTCATAGCTTTTCCCCGGTTTCGATAACCAGTAGAAATTTTCATCATTTAAACGATTCTCTTCACTGGTTAATTTAAGCCGTAAGAAATATACCTCTTCCTTAATATTCTGTGTTTTAATCTTTTTAAGCACCGAAACGGAATTGGCTGCAGCTGAAACTTCATACTGATCATCAGACAACAGTTTTCCGTGAATATCAAATAGTTGGGAATGAACAGTCAGATGTTGATAGTCTGAAAGGGTTTGGTTGACCAGGCACACCGACGAATCGTTCAGGTTCAGCTGAAGGTGCAGCGGTTTTGCACCGTGCTGATATCCGTAAAAACCACCGTTCTGCTCCAGAAAAACATCATAAAATTGTCCGCGCAAGGCAGTCCAAGGATTTTGGTTTTTCCAGACCAGCATTCCGGTGTAGGTTGTCCACATTCCTGCATTAAAACCTTCCTGGAGCGCACGGTACTGTTCATAATTAACCAGTTGAGCCTTTTTACAAAAATCGGCGATATCATCAGGCTTCCCATATTGATCAATAAAAGTATCGTATCCAATATATTTGTGATAACTCCATGTTGGATTTTCTTTACGTCTGGAGGGAATAACCAGGTCTTTCTCCTCCATAATCTTACGCATGGTTTCCACATTTGGCATACCTACTGAACCCAGTTCGGGATTGAAAGGGAAAGAGGTGAAAGTGAAAAAATGAAGTGGATTCTGAATCCCGTAAGGTCCGTCACCATTTCCACCCAGCACATTTACTGCGAGATCGGCGGATGTTGATTCATTGAGGTAAAAACGGGTTCTGTCATATTTAGGAAAAACCTCATACTTTAGTCTTTTATCAATATCGGCAGGTGGCGGATACTCATTCCCGCCACACCATAAATAGAGGCTGGGGTGATTGCGCAACATCTTCACCTGATCGATTACTGTATTTACAAACAAGGAGTGGTTATCGGGATAAGCGCGGCGCCGTTCCTTGGTCTCCTTTTTCAGTGGATCGTACCAGCGCCCGTTGCAATCGCCCGAAATATAGAGGTCCTGCCAAACCAGCAGACCATATTTATCACAGGCATCATAAAATTCAGGACGTTCGGTCATTGAACCGCCCCAAATCCTGATCATGTTCATATTCATCCGGGCATGCATTTTCACTTCGGCTTCATAACGTTCAGGCGACAATCGAAGCAGGGCATCCGAAGCAATCCAATTCCCCCCTTTGATGAAAATATCCTGTCCGTTTACCGAGAAGATTCTGCCCCTCAGCTTTTTATCAAACCTTGTTCCTGTCTGGCGAATTCCAAATGAAAATTTTTCCTGATCCGATATTTGCCCGTTACTATTTACAAAAGAGAATTCGACGGGATATAACGGATGCTCACCCATACCGTTTGGCCACCATAAATTTGGGTTCTCAATTTTAAATTCGGGAAGGTTGACGGTGATTTTTTCACCCGCCGGAACCACCACTGTTTTCGACACCTCATAACTGCCACACCGTACAATGAGTTTGCCGCTCTGGATGTTGTCGGTAGGGTTGTTCAGATCAGCTGATGCAGCAACAAAAGCCGGAGCCTGTTTCCCCTCCGGAACTCTTTTGCCGGGCACGCCTGTCAGAACAGAAGGATCGAGCAAATCAACCGGACCGGTAATCTCCAGGGCAACTTCATCCCATATTCCGGTATTTCTGTCGCGGATGGGGCAAATCCAGTCCCAACCGGCTGTAAACTGCATGGTCACCGATCTGGCGATGGTTCCGTCGCCACCCTGGCCATTTGGGGCTCCCACCGGATCCGGCGGATGAACCAGGACAGCCAGGCGGTTGATCCCTTTTACAAGATGTGGGGTGACCAGGTATTTCTCCCGTAAAAACATCCCCTCATGGATATCGGGATTGACCTTCTTCCCGTTAAGAAATATTTCTGCCGAGTAATTAATTCCCCGGAACTTCAGCCAGACCTGCTCTCCCTCCTTTATTTCAGGGATATTTACCTGATTGTAAAACCAGTAGGTATAATAACCAGCTCCGGCCTTATGAATATCGGGAATCAGCTCATTGTTCATCCCGAAGAACGGATCGGGCACTTTCTGATTGTGTAGTAAAGTAGTCAGCACCGTTCCGGGAACGACCGCCTCCATCCAGTCATAAAGCCGGAAATCGTTTCCGGTGATCACCGTTCCGTCCACAACCACATCCATTGCCTTCTTCGCTTTCCATCCCGAATTAAGCTTAATAATATCGTGTTGTGATACTGCTTGTAAGGAGACTGAAAAAAACAATAAAAACAGGCCGGTAAGTCTCTTCATATAATTTTTGTTTCTTTTTGAATCGTGGTGCTCTTTACACGCATAATTTTGGTAATCTGATATTTGTCCCAAAACAACCTCTTGAAGTGCAACTACTGATGATTTAATTCTTTAGGGATGATTGATCACTCATAGCCGGAGGAGGCACGGTTACACCGCGGGTCGTATTTGGGATTTTCCCCATTTCAAAAATAAGGGTGCCACCGCCGGTCAGCTTTTTGCGGTCAATCCAGCAATTCTCCACACTTTCGTGATTGAACTGCACCGATTGGACATAAACATTCTCCTTTGAATTATTACGGGCTTCGATAATCAGCTCTTTGCCTGAATAATATTTTGGATCAAGCTGAATGGTCACTTTGTCGAATTGGGGACTGCCGAACTGAAATGTCGGATTGATGGCAGTATGCCCCTGAACATCAAATAAACCAAGGGCAGCCATCACATACCAGGCTCCCAGCTGACCCTGATCCTCATCCTGCCCAACACCATATCCGCGCAAGGGCTCAACGCCGTAAAACTCATCACAAATCGCACGTGTCCATTTTTGGGTAAGCCAGGGCTGACCACTGTAATTAAACAACCAGGAATCGTGCAAACAGGGCTGATTTCCATGGTTATACTGTTTTTCTATACCTGAAAAGCTATCGATCTGATCCGATCCACCCCCAAATTTCCCTTTTTCTGCATCTGTGAAAACGGCTTCCAGACGTCGGTTAAATTCGTCTTTCCCGATCAATTGAATGAGACCTGCAACATCATGAGGGACATACCAGGTATATTGAAATGCATTTCCTTCCTGAAATCCATCCCAGGGTTTTAAAGGATCAAACTTCTGAATAAAAGTGCCATCCTCCATTTTAGGTCGGACAAATTTTGTCTTAGGATCGAACAGGTTCCGGTAATAGCCTGCCTGCTTCATCAGTTTTACATAGTCGGCATCATGGCCTGTGGCTTTGGCCAGCTGAGCAACGGCAAAGGAGCTAAAACAATATTCCAGGGTGTGTGAAGCGCCGAAATTGAATTTCCAGCCATTTGACAAAAGGGTATCTTTATAGGGAACATAGCCATTTTTCACAAAATAGTTCAGGTCATATTTTCCGTTTCCCAGATCTCTCCCATGGTATTCCAGTTCGTTTTTAAGGGAGGCTTCATATCCGGTCACCACATCAAAATCGCGTATACCGCAATTGTAAGCCGAGGCGATGAGCAATCCCTGGAAATTGGTTTGCACCCCGTTGGTGTAGGTGCCTGCCGCTTCTCCGTCGTGCAGCCATCCTCTTGTTTTATAAAAATCGATATTCGATTGAATATATTCAGTGAAATAGTCCGGATAGGCCAAAGCCCAGAGCTGACTCAGGTTCCAGAATCCGCCCCAGATGCCGTCTGTATTGTAATGGTGGTATTTGGGCTTACCCTTTTCATCGGTTGGTATTTGCCCGATGCCACTATCCACCAAGGGATATTGTCCGTTTACATCACTTGAGATGCCGCGACCCAGCAGAGCGTGATAAAGCCCAGTGTAAAACTTCACCTTATTCATACTGTCACCCCCTTCTGCACGAATACGGCCAAGCTTTTCGTTCCAAATCGCTTTTGCCGAACTCCGGACCGCGTCGAATGTTTTTCCGGCTGATTCTGTCTGCAGATTGAGCCGGGCATTTTTAACCGAGGTGTAGCTTAATCCGGTTTGTATCTCCAGCTGCTCATTTTGTGACATTTCAAAAGTCAGGTAGAGTCCATTTCTCACCCCTTTGGTACTGGTGGCCCCTTTTTGCTGAAGCGAATCTGTAAATGAACCTGTTTCTGAAGGTTGCCTGCTAAGCCTGGCTACAAAGTACATCTTAACCCGTTTACCCGGATCGCAGAATTTGACATATTCTGGATTAGTTTCCACGTATCCCTCCACCTCATTATTATTCACAATTTGCGCAAACGCATCGGTAACGTCACTGCTTTCGCCCTGTTTATGCCCAAGGTCAATAATCAGATGTGCCTGTTTAGTTTCAGGGAAAGAATACCGGTGATAACCTACCCTTTCGGTAGCTGTCAGTTCTGCCTTAATCCGGTAATCTTTCAGAAACACCGAATAGTACCCGGGTTCGGCATGTTCACTTTTTTTATCAAACCGTGAACGATACCCCATGTCGGGATTTTCAGGTTTTCCCGGAACAGTTTGCAATTCCCCGACTGTTGGCATAAAAACGACACCTCCAATCTGAAATTCATGAAAATGGCCGAATCCTTCAATTGATGTATGGCGGTCATCATAACCACAAGGGCCCCAGCTTCCCGGACTACCATAGGCATTCGTGTGCGGGGCAAGCTTGGCCATTCCGAATGGCAATGCAGCCGGCGTATAGAAAAACCATCGTCCGTGGACTGAACCAATCTGCGGATTGACGTAAGCAGAAGGGTTAAACTTCTCCTCTTTGGTGACGCATGCAACCATGAGTCCCGTGAAGATGAAAAGCATCAGAATACCAATTTGTGAATCTCTTAATTTAGGCATGGGGTCAACTTTGAATTAAGACATCTGAGGTAAAAGTGATCTGACCCTGGCGAAATAGTTTTCATCCACCAAAACGGCACTTCCGATCATTGAAGCAGTTTCTTTCAGTTCGGAGACCTCAATCCGGATATCGGCTCCGTTAGCCTTCAGGGCTGTTTTCAGACTTTCGCCGAAAAGTGCAAATGCATAGGAGATATTTCCGCCGATTACCAGGACTTCAACACCAAATCTGACTATCCAGGGACCAAGGAAGCGTCCGAGTTTACTCCCGAAATCATCAAAAAGCAATTTTGCATCTAATTGATCATCGGCCAATTGTGCCAGCTCTTTTACTCCGGAAACCTGCACCCCTGTTTTTTCATAATAACGGTTTAGAAAACCGCGGGTAGAAAAATAATCGTCCGCATTACCGTTTTCGAAAGGGAGGTGCCAAACGCAACCCATTTCCGGTACTTCACTGCCCGAAACAACGGGTAAACAATCACACAGAAAAGCGGAACCGAATCCGGTACCCAACGTAATGGCCATTGACCGTTTAGATCCGCTTGCCTTTCCGATCCAGTCTTCGCCGATAGCAAAGGCGGTGGCGTCATTGATAAACCGGATGGGGAAATCCTCCGGCAGGTTCAACTTTATTCT
>JAHEYS010000573.1 GCA_023251475.1 Prolixibacteraceae bacterium | reverse complement strand
GGTGATGGAATTGCCTGATAATATGCCTGTTATTCGTGGAAATGTGCTTGACAACGGAAAGTTTATGTCGCTGGTAAACGTCGGTGATCAGGTCGGAACAATCTACGGACTAAAATATTTGGGTGTTTACAGTTATGATGCTGATGCATTTGCCAGGGATTCACAGGGGAATTTCATTACTAACCTGAGTGGGGAAAAAGTTCCGATCCGGTGGATGAAACAGGATGGTGAAGCCTTTTCGGGTGGGGATGCTATCTATGCCGACTTAAATAAAGATGGTATCATCAATAAGCAGGATGTCACGGCAATTGGGAATACAAATCCCCAGTTTTACGGTGGATTTATGTTCAGAATTTCGTACAACAGAGCATGGGAGGTTTTTGCCAACTTTACCTACCAGCAAGGGTTCGATATCATCAACATGGCAAAAATGAATACCACCAATATGTACACGAACAACAATCAGACACTTGCCGTGATGAGACGTTGGAGAAAACAGGGTGATGTGACTGACATGCCTCGGGCCTTGTATCAGGCCGGCCATAACTATGTTGGCAGCGATCGTTACGTGGAAGATGGCTCTTATGTTAAATTCAGTACCTTGTCGCTTTCCTACAATCTTCAGAAAGCATTGTTGAGTAAACTTAACCTGAGAAGTGCCAAATTGGCCTTCACCATCTATAATCTGGGAATATTGACCAAATATTCAGGAGTTGATCCATCGATTTCGGCCAACCGGAACGATCCGTTCAGCCTGGGTCAGGACAATGCATTAACACCTATCCCGATTACTTATACTTTGGGTATTTGGTTAAATTTATAGCTATTATTAGAATTTCAAAAAAAGACCAAACGATGAAAATAAGCAATAATATATTTAGCTTTTTGGTAATTACCGCATTGGCTTTCGGAAATGTTTCATGCAACAAACTTCTCGATGTCCCCCCGCAAGGGAAGCTACAGTTTGAGGAGTTCTGGTTGTCGAAAGATCAGTGTGTTGCCGCAATAGCAGGCATCTATTCCAATCTGGGTTCATCCGACAATAATTTTAAAATCGGGGGAAATTTATCAGCCACAGCTATTTCACCTGTCGAAAGTTATATCTTCTGGGGTGAAGTGCGGGGAGAGTTGCTGGCCAGTAATGCCGGCAAGATGCCTTCTGACCAGATCGCAAAGGAAAATGTAGATAACCTGAGTGCTGCACCGGGTGATGTTACCACCAAATACACTGCCTTTTACAAAATAATTAATCAGGCGAACCAGGCGATTAAGTATATTCCGACCGTCAGGGCAAAGGACCCGGCATTTACTGCGGAAGATGAAGCCAATCTGATGGGAGAAGCTTACTTTTTGAGGGGTTATGCCTATTTCTGGTTGCTTCGGACATTCAAAGAGGTTCCTTTGGTATTGGATCCCTCCGAAACGGATAGCCAGGACTACAATGTTCCAAAGTCCCCTGCTGATACCATCAGCGCCAGGATTGTTAAGGACCTTGAACTGGCCAAAATTAATTTACCCGCATGGTATAGCAATCAGCAATATAGTCACTGCAGGGCAACGAAAACTACTGCAATGACTGTGCTGGCAGATGTTTACCTCACCATTGCAGCAATGAATAAAAACAGTACTGCCAACAATGCACTTTATGATAAGGTGATCGCGAATTGTGATGGTGTGATTAATTCCGGTAAATATACTTTGATTCCCGGGATGTCATTTGGTTCGATTTTCACAGCGGGCAATACCGATGAGTCCATATTCGAAACCTACAGTAATTACCAGGTCAACAACCAGGTCAATAATTTATACAGTTGGTTTACCTCCATCGGTTATTTTGTGGTGGCCGGACCTGCGGATGATTTGTTCAATGCGCTCATTCTAAAAGATTACCGTGGTTCAGCTGTTCCGACAGGACCCTATCCCCCTGGCGCACCTGTGGTGGGATATGCCGCTGCTTCCAGGTTTATCAGTAAATATTCAAGTACCACAAAGGATGCAAGATGGATTTATTACCGGTACCCGGAGGTTTTGCTGATGAAAGCGGAAGCCCTCTGCCATCGGTATGTTGACGATGCTGCACAGTTGAAATTGGCTTGTGATCTGGTTAACGCGATCCGGTTCAGGGCAACCGGGGTGAATACCTATCCCAAAGCAACTGCAACAACATCCTATGAAATGGACAACCTTATTTTAGATGAGAGAGGCCGTGAATTCCTGGGAGAAGGGAAAAGGTGGTTTGAACTGGTACGGTTTGGCTCGCGCGATAATTTTGCAAACAAAAACCTGCTGATCGACCGGGTGGTTAATGGCTTCAGTGGTGTTATCCAATTAGTAATCAGCCCCAGGGTAAGTAATCCCGAAAGTTGGTATTTACCACTAAATGCAGATGCATTGTCGGCAAATTCCAACCTTGTACAAAATCCATATTATCAATAATCTAACAAATAAAAACTGCTATGATTAAAATGAAAAATATTTTCAGGCCATTACTGGTTGTTTTGTTCCTGTTCACGATGTTCTATTGTAAGGAAGTTCTAAAGACTAACCTGCAGCTCGAACGGAACAGCAAGACGATCATGGTTTATTTGAAAAGTAATCCAGGCTATTCCATGTTGGTGGAAGCGTTGGAAAAAACCAAGCTGGACGAAACGTTAAATCTTT
>JAHEYS010000306.1 GCA_023251475.1 Prolixibacteraceae bacterium | reverse complement strand
AAAAGGATTAATGGTCAATGCCGAGAGTGTAACCGGATTTTTACTGAAGAAACTGGGCGTAAATGTGGTGATGTTCAGTGCGGCGCTCGATAAAATTATTGTGAGCTATCCCAAAGTGACAGGTGGTGAGTCTTACCTTTCATCTGCCGCAAATTCCGCCGTACAAAAGGCAGCTGCGATTGCTCAGAAAATGGGGGACCAGTATGTTTCTGTCGAACATTTGCTGCTTGGACTCCTTGAGGGGAGTGATCCGGTAAGCCGGTTGATGAAGGATAGCGGCATCAGTCATAAAGAGTTGGAGGAGGCGGTCAAGGCTTTGCGCAAGGGGTCAAAGGTAGACAGTCAAACGGCTGAGGATACCTTTAATTCGCTAAGTCGTTATGCAATAAACCTGAATGAACAGGCAAAGTCGGGAAAGCTTGATCCTGTCATTGGACGGGATGAGGAGATCCGTCGGGTTTTGCAGATTCTGTCGCGCCGGACTAAAAATAATCCAATCCTGATCGGAGAACCGGGGACGGGCAAGACAGCAATTGTTGAGGGGTTGGCGCAACGGATTGTCCGTGGTGATGTACCTGAAAATTTGAAAGATAAACAGGTTTTTTCACTCGATATGGGAGCGCTCATCGCCGGCGCAAAATATAAAGGTGAATTTGAAGAGCGATTGAAAGCCGTGATTAATGAGGTGATCCAGGCTGAAGGGACGGTGATTCTCTTTATTGATGAAATCCACACATTGGTTGGTGCCGGAAAGAGTGAAGGGGCTATGGATGCCGCCAATATTTTGAAACCAGCCCTTGCCCGGGGGGAATTAAGAGCCATTGGGGCGACTACGCTGGGAGAATATCAGAAATATTTTGAAAAGGATAAGGCGCTGGAACGTCGTTTCCAGCTTGTTACGGTTGATGAGCCAAATACGCTTGATGCCATCTCCATTCTGAGGGGATTGAAGGAACGGTATGAGAATCACCATAAAGTGAGGATTAAAGACGATGCTATTATTGCGGCAGTCGAACTTTCACAACGGTACATCACCGACCGGTTCCTTCCCGATAAGGCGATTGACCTGATGGATGAAGCCGCCTCCAAACTAAGGATGGAGATGGATTCACTGCCTGAGGAACTCGATGAAATTGACCGGAAACTTCGGCAACTGGAGATTGAACGCGCTGCCATTCAACGCGAAAATGATTATTCCAAATTGTCCAGACTGGAGGAGGAAATCGCCAATCTGAAGGCAGAACAAACCAGGTTCAGGGCTTCATGGCAGGCCGAGAAAGGCGCTATCGAGGCGGTGCAAAATGAAAAACTTTTGATTGAGGATCTCAAATTGCAGGCTGAACAGGCTGAACGACAGGGAGAATATGGTCGCGTTGCAGAGATTAGATATGGAAAAATCAGGGAAGCAGAAACAGAGATTGCACGGCTGCAGCAGGAACTCATTCAGTTGCAGGCAGGTAAATCGCTGATTAAAGAGGAGGTCGATAGCGAGGACATTGCAGACGTAGTCGCCCGCTGGACTGGTATTCCTGTTCAGAAAATGTTGCAGAGTGAGCGCGAGAAATTACTTCATCTCGAAGGTGAGCTGCATCAGCGTGTGATAGGACAGGATGAGGCGATTACAGCTGTCGCCGACGCCGTCAGACGTTCGCGGGCAGGATTGCAGGATGACAAGCGACCCATCGGTTCATTCGTCTTTCTGGGAACCACCGGGGTGGGGAAGACCGAGCTGGCCAAAGCCCTGGCGGAGTACCTTTTCGACGATGAAAATATGATGACCCGCATCGACATGTCTGAATATCAGGAGAAATTTTCAGTCACGCGGCTGATTGGATCACCTCCGGGGTACGTCGGCTATGATGAAGGGGGACAACTTACCGAAGCGGTCAGGCGCAAACCATATTCCGTCGTGTTGTTTGACGAGATCGAGAAAGCGCATCCCGATGTCTTTAATGTGTTGTTGCAGGTGCTTGATGATGGCAGGCTAACCGACAACAAAGGACGTACGGTGAATTTTAAAAATACGATCATCATCATGACTTCAAATATCGGATCGCATATTATCCGCGAGCGGTTTGCCCATCTCACTGAAACCAACAGGTCAAAGGTAATTGAGGATCTTCGAAGTGAACTTTTTGAACTGCTTAAACAGCAAATACGTCCTGAATTCTTGAACAGGATCGATGAGATTATCATGTTTACACCGTTAAGTCGTAAGGAGATTCACGAGATCGTCAGGTTACAGTTCGCAATGATTGCCGAACGTTTATTGAAAAGCGGATATGAGGCGACACTCACCGAGGCTGCAGTTGACTGGATCGCTGAAGCCGGCTTTGATCCCCAGTTCGGGGCTCGTCCGGTAAAACGGTTGATGCAGCGGTTTCTGCTCAACGATCTGTCGAAAGATATCCTGGCAGGGAAGGTCAGCGCCGGACATCCGATTAAAATCGATGTGCAGGATGGACATCTGGTTTTTATTGGCGAATAACCCGGAGAGTGGCTGCTGATTTCAGGCAGCCATTCTCTTTTTCGGATTATGCCTGTTCCCTGATTTATTATCTTTATCTTAAATGGGAATTTTTGCCTCATCCCGCCTTGTTTTGGATTCTTGTTTTTTTAATAACTTTGCCGCTCCTTACATGACCCTGTAGACCGCTCTTTGAAAAAAGCCGGGATTGTTATTCTATTTTATAATGTACAATCCTTATCATTAAAAGAGAATTGAAAAATGAATAAATCGAAAATACAAGGTCATCTTGCCATTTTAGTCACCTCACTCATTTTTGGGGTGAATATCCCCCTTTCAAAAAATCTTATGCCTGATTGGATGAGTCCGATGGGCTTGACTTATTCCCGTTTTGCATTTGGCGCCGTAGCTTTCTGGTCGCTTTCACTTTTTCTTAAAACGGAAAAGGTAAGCCGGAGAGATATGGGAACGCTTTTACTGGGATCACTCCTGGGTATCGGGCTTAACCAGGCTGCTTTCATCTCGGGACTGCAGCTCACATCGGCAACCAATGCTTCAATTGTGATTACCATTATGCCAATTCTGGCGATGATTATCTCATTTTTAATCCTCAAAGAACCGATAACCATAAAGAAAGCAGGAGGGGTAATTATTGGATTGATAGGGGTTTTGTCCATGATTTTTACCTCCGAAATTGCCGGCTCAGGGCGCGAAGCCTCCATCATCGGTGATTTATTATGCGTGTTAAGTTGTCTTTCCTATGCCTTTTTCCTGGTATTAATGCGTGGAATTTCAAAACGGTACAGTTCAGTGACCATCATGAAATGGATGTTTCTATTCTCTTCATTGCTTTTCTTTCCGCTGGGTTATAAGGAATTTCATACTGCCAGAATTTTCACCGATGGAAGTTCAGTTGCCTGGAGCAGTTATCTTTATTTATTGATTGGTGCCACTTTTATCACTTATTTATTAATACCGGTTGCACAGAAGCAGATTCGTCCCACCACCATTGGTATGTATAATTATTTGCAGCCCCTTGTAGCCTCATTTATTGCCATTATGTGGGGACATGATGTTTTCTCCTGGACCAAACCCCTCTCTGCAATTCTGATTTTTGCAGGGGTTTATTTTGTAACCACCAGTAAATCGCGTGAAGATGTTGAACGTGAGCAAATACAGCAATTTGAGAAGCCCCAATTGGACGATCTTCAGCTTTATCCTGTCAAAGAACCGGTGAACAAATCCCCGTTGTGATTTTTCCAATATTATCAATTTGTGAATTAATAGGTCAGGAGGACTCTTGATAGGAAATTAAATCTACTTTTGTTTGCCAAATTTTTTTTAAGAGGAGGTTATCTCTGCTAATTAATCCCTGGCATCAAACAACAAAATATTTTTATTCATGGAAAATTCGAAACGTACCGATGCTTTAAACTATCACAAAAACGGCAGACCAGGGAAAATTCAGGTTGTGCCTACAAAACCTTACAGCACGCAGCGCGATTTGTCGCTTGCCTATTCTCCGGGGGTAGCAATACCTTGTCTTGAAATTGAGAAAAATCCGCAGGATGCTTATGAATATACTGCCAAAGGAAACCTGGTGGCTGTAATCTCAAACGGAACGGCTGTTCTTGGATTAGGTGATATTGGTGCGTTGGCGGGTAAACCGGTAATGGAGGGTAAAGGTCTTTTATTCAAGATTTTCGCAGATATTGATGTGTTTGATATTGAGGTTGATGAAAAAGATCCCGCAAAATTTATTGAGGTTGTGAAGGCGATCTCCTGCACTTTTGGAGGGATTAATCTGGAAGATATTAAAGCTCCTGAGTGTTTTGAGATCGAGGAGAAACTAAAGGAGATGCTCGATATTCCGATCATGCATGATGATCAGCATGGAACCGCAATTATCTCGGGCGCTGCCCTGATTAATGCACTTGAGCTGGTCAACAAAAAAATAGAAGATGTCCGCATCGTTGTTAATGGCGCCGGCGCCTCTGCAACTGCATGTTCCAATCTTTATATCAAATTGGGTGCAAAACCTGAAAATGTTGTCATGGTTGATAGTAAAGGGGTGATCTCTGTCAGACGTACCGATCTTAACAGCCGGAAACTTCCGTTTGCAACAAAGCTTCCATGCAACACACTGGCTGAAGCCATTTCCGGAGCTGATGTATTTCTTGGTTTATCCGTTGCAGGTATCCTGAATCAGGATATGGTCCGCAGCATGGCAGCAAATCCTATCGTGTTTGCACTGGCCAATCCAAATCCTGAAATTCCATATGAAGAGGCAATCGCCTCACGTCCTGATATTATTTTTGCTACCGGACGGAGCGACCATCCTAACCAGGTCAATAATGTACTTGGTTTTCCCTATATCTTCCGTGGTGCATTGGATGTCAGGTCCACCGGTATCAACGAGGAGATGAAAGTTGCCGCTGCCCTCGCAATTGCCGCTCTTGCCAAAGAAGCAGTTCCTGAGGTTGTGACACTGGCTTATGAGACTTCAAGTCTTACCTTTGGTCGTCAGTATATTATCCCTAAACCATTGGATCCCAGATTATTGGTAACTGTTGCGCCGGCAGTTGCAAAAGCAGCTATTGCCAGCGGAATTGCCCGTAAACCAATTACAAACTGGGAGGAATACAATGAGACCCTTCGTCAGCGGATGGGATTGGGTAATAAAATGATCCACGGTCTGACCGAAAAAGCAATCGAGAATCCAAAGAGGGTGGTCTTTGCCGAAGCCAACCATATCAATATGTTGAAGGCTGCACAGGTGGCAAGGGCTGAAGGGATATGTATTCCGATTCTGCTCGGGAACGAAGAGCGGATCGAGAAGATTATCAAGGAGAATAATATCGAATTTGATGGCGTTGAGATCATCAATCTGCGTCACGACCGCGAAGAGGCGAGTCGTCAGCGTTATGCCAAAATGCTTACCCTCAAGCGGGAGCGCGAGGGGATGACCTACAGCGAGGCTTACGAAAAGATGTTCGACCGGAACTATTTCGGTATGATGATGGTTGAAGCAGGTGATGCTGACGCCTTTATCACCGGAGTTTATACCAAATATGCTGATGCCATCATACCTGCTATCGAAATTGTAGGGATGCGCGAAGGTCTTAACCATATCGCGGGTTTGAACATTGTAACAACCAAACTGGGAACATTCTTCTTTGCGGATACCCTGGTCAACAATCATCCGTCAAAAGAGACACTGATCGATGTTGCAAAATTGACATACGAGGCGGCTAAACTATTTAATGTCAATCCGGTAATGGCAATGCTATCCTATTCAAATTTCGGAGAACGTCAGGCCGGCAGTCCTGCAATGGTTCATGAAGCAATTGATTATCTTCATAAGAATTTTCCTGAAATGTTGATTGACGGGGAGATGCAGGCCAATTTCGCTTTGGATAAAGAACTTCGTCACGAAAAATTCCCATTTTCAAAGATCGATGGGATGAATGTAAATACACTGATATTCCCAAACCTTAGTTCCTCGAATATCTCCTATAAGATGATGCTGGAGATGGGAATGAGCGAAACAATCGGGCCAATCCAGATGGGACTAAACAAACCGATTCACATCCTTAACGTTGAGAGTTCGGTACGCGATATCCTTAATATGGTAACCATTGCCGTGATTGATGCTCAGGTTGAAGAGCAGAAACTCAGACAGCGATTGGTTTAACCAACTTCCTGCCGGAATTGATTAGGGCAGAATAATTATTATCAAAAATCCCGTGGATCTGATTCGCGGGATTTTTTTATTTTAATAATTTCAAAGGTTTTATTTGAAAATTTGGATAATTTTGATGTGTATTTAAATTATTTTAAAATTGCCGATGGATCTCTCCTTGCTGCTGGATAATACAGAGGACCTCTCACTCTCTGCCCTTAAGATGATAAAGCTTAAAAAAAGTATTATCAAGTTTTTGGCATTGGGCGGTGTGGCAACTATTGCAGAGATAGGCAGGGAAACTGACTTTAGTATCCCTACTGTTACAAAAATTATTCTGGAACTGATCGAAGAAGGAATTGTTTTTGAAGAGGGTAAAGTTGGAACGGCAGGGGGGCGACGCCCTTTTCAATACGGGATAAATCCGAATGCCTGTTTTTTTCTTGGTGTTGAAGTGAAACGTAATTCGGTCAATATAGGAATTCAGAATTTCAACAACAACTTTGTAAAACTAGCTGAAAACATAACCTACACACTTGATAATACCCGCGAATCGCTTTTTTCGCTCTGCTCAATCATTAACCAGTTTGTGGCAGATTCTGAAGTACCTCGTGAAAAAATTATAGGTGCGTGCATCAACCTAAGCGGTCGGATTAATTCCCGCAAAGGCTTTAGTTACAGCTATTTTTTCTTTGAAGAGCGACCATTAAGCGAAATCATCGAATCACAGATTCATATTAAAACATTCCTGGAAAATGATACCCGTGCCATGGCTTACGGGGAATACAACTGTGGTGTGGTTAAAAATGAAAAGGATGTCATCTTTGTCAATATCGGGTGGGGAGTCGGGATCAGTATAATTTGCGGTGGAAAGCTTTTTTACGGCAAATCGGGTTACTCGGGTGAATTTGGTCATAGTCCGGTATTTGACAACGAAATTATTTGCCATTGCGGGAAAAAAGGGTGTCTTGAAACCGAAATTTCCGGCTTGGCGCTGGAACGAAAATTTAAAAAAGCACTGGAGAATGGTTCGATCTCTATTTTGTCAGACAAGAAGGCAATTGAAGAGGTAACCATTGAGGATATTCTAGGTGCGATTTCAAAAAATGAAGATATGCTTGGTATTGAAATAGTTGAAGAGATAGGAAGTAAGCTGGGGCGTTATCTCTCTATGCTGATAAATATTTTCAATCCTGAGCTGGTAATCCTTGGGGGGATCCTGGCTGAAACGAATATGTATTTACGTTTACCGGTAAAAACCGCAATCCACAAATACTCATTAAGTCTTGTGAGCCTTGATATGGAATTGAAAATGTCCGCACTCGGCTCAAAAGCCGGTGTAATTGGCGCCTGCTATATTCTGAGAGACAAGTTATTTTACAGTGCCTGAAATCTTTCATCAGGGTCGTTACTATTCAATAACTAAATACCAAAATTATCGGTTTTAAGGTTCGGTTCCAGAATCCAGGTTAACGGTGTCTTAACCTCCTTAGGATTGATATCTTATCCATTCAATTTAGATCTCCCAACTTTTAGTTCCATTATTATATATTAAAAAATATTAATAAATAATTAATGATTAATAAAAAATATTAATTTAGCGTTATTAAATATTAAAAAAATTGAGGCATGGTGATACATTTGGCTTCAGTTTTATGATTTTTAACTATTTGAATTGTAGGATTTGATGGTAATTATCGTTGATTTCCATAGCGAAGACAATTGAAAAACCTTATATATCAATTAAATATTTTACAATGAATGAATTAGCAAAATATTCCGGACTCTA
>JAHEYS010000305.1 GCA_023251475.1 Prolixibacteraceae bacterium | reverse complement strand
ACCGCGACGGTATTGAAAGGCGAATTGCCGGACGGGAAGTGGTCTGCGGCGATATTATGATCCTGCAGGAGGGAGACAGGGTGCCCGCCGATGCAGTCGTCTTATACTCTGTTAATTTAAGCGCTGACGAATCGCTACTCACCGGTGAACCGGTACCAGTCCGTAAAACCGAATGGATTGAAGGAACAGCACAGACGAGACCCGGTGGCGACGATTTACCCTTTGTTTTTTCAGGTTCAATGATTATTCAGGGAAATGGGATTGCCCGTGTAACAAGTATAGCCTTAAATACGGAAATTGGTAAAATTGGTAAAGCGCTGAATGAGGTGAAGGATGAACCCACCAGGTTAAAACAGGAGATGGGTGCCCTGGTTAAAAAGCTGGCAATCATCGGAATATTGCTTTGCATTATTGTTATTTCAGTCTATTCAATTACACGTGGCGATTTATTAAAGGGCTTTTTAGCCGGCATTACGCTGGCTATGGCGATGCTTCCTGAGGAGTTTCCCGTTGTACTGACCGTATTTCTGGCGGTGGGGGCCTGGCGCATCTCCAGAAAAAGTGTACTTACCCGAAAACCGGCCGCTGTTGAAACCCTTGGCACTACAACAGTGCTGTGTACCGATAAAACCGGCACATTAACAAAGAACAAGATGACCGTTGCACGCCTCTACAACGGTACCGATTTTATGAGTGTTGATGGTAAAACGACCTTCCCTGAAGAGTTTCACGAAATAATCGAATTCGGCATTTTATCAAGTCAGGTAAATCCCTTCGATCCAATGGAAAAGGCTATCACGGTGATGGGGGAACGGTTTTTGAAAAATACAGAACACCTCCATGCAGATTGGGAAATGATAAAAGAGTATCCCTTATCAAAAGAGTTGCTGGCGATGTCCCGTGTTTTTAATAATCTGGAGTCAAAAACCCGGACCATTGCGGCAAAAGGGGCTCCCGAAGCGATATTCGACCTCTGCCATCTTTCTGAAGCACGTGTAGCAGAACTGGGAAATGCTATTAATACAATGGCATCTAAAGGATTAAGAGTGCTCGGTGTGGCAAAGGATGTTGAATATCTTAACGAATTACCGGAACTTCAGCACGATTTTAATTTCGAGTTTGTCGGACTGATTGGCCTTTCGGATCCTGTGCGGGAAAATGTTCCTCAGGCGATAGCCGAATGTTATAAGGCGGGGATAAGGGTGATCATGATAACAGGTGACTACCCCATTACGGCAATAAATGTCGCCCGCGAGATTGGTCTGAAAAATTTCAATGCGGTAATTTCGGGTCACCAGCTGGAGGAGTTATCGGAAGCCGCATTAGCCGAAAAGATAAAAACGGTTAATATCTTCGCACGGGTTGTTCCTGAACAAAAGCTTAAAATTGTAAATGCCCTCAGGCGAAACAATGAGATTGTAGCCATGACAGGCGATGGCGTGAACGATGCCCCAGCCCTGAAAGCCTCAGATATAGGTATTGCGATGGGTGAGAAGGGGACCGATGTGGCACGCGAAGCAGCATCACTCGTGCTGATGGATGATAATTTTGCTTCAATCGTAGGGGCGGTCAGGATGGGTCGCCGAATCTTTGATAACCTTCAAAAGGCATTGGGATATATCTTTGCAATTCATGTTCCGATCGCAGGATTGTCGCTTATTCCTGTTTTCTTCACTGATCTTCCCCTGATCTTATGGCCGGTACATATTGTTTTCCTGGAGCTGATCATCGACCCCTCGTGCTCAATTGTTTTTGAAGCAGAAAAGGAAGAACGGAATGTGATGAACCGCCCACCCCGGTCAAACGATGAACCTTTTTTTGGGATAAAGAAAATTTTGCTTAGTTGTACCCAGGGAGTTGGGATTCTGATCATTGTTTTTACAGTCTACTTTTTTTGTTTAAAGACCGGATATGAGGAAAGGGAAGTCAGGGCAATGGCATTCACAACGCTTATTGCTTCAAACATTGCGGTAATCCTTTCTAACCGCTCGTGGACCAGGAATATCTTCCAGATCCTCTCCACTTCAAACAAGACAGTGAAATGGGTGGTTGGGGGCGCAGTTTTCTTCCTTGCCTTAATCCTTAATATCCCTTTTTTACTGAACCTGTTTCAATTTGACCGAATATCACTGGCCGAAGCTTTGTTTTGTATCGGAGCCGGATTTTCGGCCATTGTCTGGTTTGAGGTTTACAAGGTGGTGAACCAGCCTAAAGCACAAGGCCAGAATTCCATTCGCCCTGGATTGAATATCGGTGCCCCGGATGAATGAGCATAAAACTGTTTTATATGATTGATGCTAAAGGGGAAAACTGATGAGTTGCTGTTCACCGCAGAATTTTAATATCAGTAGTACCCTTAAACAAACAGGTTTGTGAATTTAGGAAAAACTTCAGGATTAGTGAAGGCTTCACCTGGGGTGAAACCTTCACTAATTAATTGAACTTATTTTGAATTTGCAACCGATTTCTCGTAGATCACCCTTAAAGTAACAGTCGCCCATCCTAAGATCATGGCAATGGCACAATAAACAAGGATAGTAATCGCTGAAGAGGTAAATGTGGTACTATTCCCATAAATCTGTCCAAAAGCAAAGATTACGGCTGATGAAACAAATATACCAGGAACAAAGTCGATGAGTGCATTTGCCTTCTCCATTGAACACATTGGAATAACCATCACCAACACAGCCAGAGGAACAGCCCAGAAACCTGTGGAACCTAAAACACCGGCAAGTTTAATGATCAGAATAGCCGACAAAATCCCAATTACATAGCCTAAAAAGGTGCGAAGGCCCCCTTTTACGGTGCCACCGGCAAGAAAATATAAGGCCCAGGCCTGAAAGGTTACCCAACCAAATCCCTTATTTCCCTCGATAGGCATATAGGGACTGATAAGTTGATCAAGTACAATAAATGCTGATGCAAGAATCGCAATAAAAACAGGAATAACGATAAATTTCTTGAAATCCATAAAGCTTGATTTTTAGTAGTTAAAATTGAAAATAAGAATTGAACGGAGGCAAATATAGAAAAATTAAAATATCATAATAATCCGATCAGAACACTTTGAATTATTTCAATAAGTTGTCTCCAACGGTAGCGGAAATGAGGTTAAGCAAAAACTGTACAGCCATTGGATCGTAAGCAGGAGATGCTGGTTTATAACGACCAGACCGCACAGATTCGGTGAGCCTCTCCTGTGTAATAACCTGACTGATATATAATTTACCTTTCCCGCTATTGGGAATCAACTCTACAACAGGAAACCTTTCAGGATTATTCCCTGCAGTGGCAAATGCGTTGATTTTTACCCCGCTCCCTTCAAAGCGAAGCGCGGCATCAGGTATCGAATGGCCATCGCTCCCATTCCAGTTCTTCATTGTATTTGACGTAAAACCAAATGCCAGTTCATTTAATCCTGATTTCAGAACGAAACTTTTTTCAGCAGTTGGCGCTTTGATAAAATTAACGATCAAACCGTAGGGTAACAATATTTTTGAAGGCTTTATTTCTTTTGAACCGGAAGCTCCGAAATCGAGAAAGATGACCGACATTTCCCGCTTCAGGGCGCGTGCAATCAATTGGGTAATCTCAGGATCCCCTTCTGAAAAGCGGGTCCAGGTTTTTTCTCCGCACAAAAGAACCTGTCCCCAGGAAATCATAGGTGCTTTGATTCCCCATGTTTTAAGAAACGCATTTAACCCATCCTCGTAATCGGGGGTGTAAACTAGAATCTTTGTCAACCTGGGTGATTTTTTCGGCTGAACCACATTGAACTCAAATGAGGGAACCAATCCCTCGCAACGGTCAGCTGAATTTCCTGTTGTGAGGGTGAATATTCCCGGATACTTCGGGACAGGGACCATTAACGGGATCGTGGTATTTCCATTTGGAATCAGCTCAAGATTGATCATTGTATTCCAAACTTTGTTCCCGGCAGTGTCAAGAACGACCAATTCCTTACTTAATGCAAGATAAGCTGAGGAGTTGTTTTTGAAAACAACATCTAATCGAATTAATTTATCAGGCAAATAGTTGTGGTAACTCTCCCCAAAAATCACCTCATATCTTTTCACATTATCAGATGGTAATCGAATGGCTGTCCGACCACTTTTAACTGAAATCATTGTTAAAAATAAGAACACTATAATAATTCTCAGACTCATTTTGCCTTGAATTTAAAAATTCAGAAACCGACAGAAAATTTAGTGTTCCAATGTGTGAATTCTTTTTGAGAAAATCAACACTCAGGTGACCGTTAAATATATATAAAAAATCCACTGCTGAGATCATCTTCTAATCTCAACAATGGAACTCCAGTAAAAAATTATTAATTACCTATTTAGCCACCGATCGCAGGTATTCAAGCACAGATCGGGCTTTCGCCTGGTTTAACCCCGGATCAGGCATCGGCATATTGTTGTACTGCTTTAATAGCTCCTTCACAGTGGCATTTTCCTTTTGCATTTGTGCTGAATTTAAAAGCAAATTCATAATATATTCAGGTGTACGAACCTTGGTGACACCCTTAAGTGCCGGACCAATTTTCTTCTGATCCATATCATGACAAACAATACACTGATTATTGAAGATTGTTTTACCCTCCTCAACCATCACGTTATTGAGAGGACCAATTACAACCTTCTTAACCGGCCCAATCCCCATGTCCTTAACCTGAGGAACAGAAACAGGCGCAGCAGGCAGCATTTCACTCCCGGGGGACCTGGCCAAAACGGTATCAAAGCCCGGGAATGTGAAGACCGCCACAAATAAAAAGAAAAACGCAATGTGCTTATTCATAACATAATAATTGAATAAAGATTTATTCGTTTATTAAACCCTTGATGAAGTAAACATTCCAATCACCAATATGTTTCACCAAAACCGGCAAAAAAGTAAAATTTGTCCGAAGTTTAAGGAATCAGTTTTCAGGCAGAACTTAAAATCCGTAGCTGGTCTGTTTTGACGATTTCCCTGATTTATACCAAAGATCCAATAATTTTCACTTTTTACGCAACAGATCCTGTTGTATCTTTGTTTTATCAAAATACAATTTGTAAAACAATCTTAATTTGCTTAACAATGTCAGATTCAATTATTCATAAAGCAACAACCCGCGGTCATGCTAACCATGGGTGGCTGAATAGTATGCATACTTTTAGTTTTGCAAACTATCATAATCCAGAGCGGATGCACTTTGGGGCTTTGCGCGTATTAAATGACGATACCGTTGAAGCAGGTATGGGTTTTGGCACCCACCCCCACGACAATATGGAAATTATCTCCATTCCACTGGAGGGTGACCTGGAACATAAGGACAGTATGGGAAATGTCTCTGTAATTCGGCATGGCGATATCCAGGTGATGAGCGCCGGAACTGGAATATTTCATAGCGAGTACAACAAAAATAAGGACAGCAGGGTAAAATTTCTCCAGATATGGGTTTTCCCCAACAGGAAAGACGTGACACCCAGGTACGACCAGATAACCTTAACTCTTGCCGATCGTCATAATAAGTTACAGCAAATACTCTCCCCGGATGCAGATGACGCCGGAGTGTGGATTCACCAAAATGCATGGTTTCAACTGGGCAAATTTGATAAAGGGGTTACTGCTGAATACAAAATCAAGTCGAAAGAAAATGGCGTTTATGCCTTTATTCTTTCAGGTGAAGTGACCATCAACGGTCAGGCTTTGGCAACCCGCGACGGATTCGGGATCTGGAATACAGACCAATTGTCAATATTGGCGGAATCAGATGCCGAGTTTCTGTTAATGGAGGTGCCAATGAATTACTGAGATGGTTATTCATTCGCTTAAATTAAGATTAACCTACATTAATTTTACAACCATGGCTATTTCATCTGTTTTTTTTATGACCACTTATTTTTATTGACCATTTCCGTGAAGCTTTTTGCGGCATTTGTGAAATCAGAGGGTACCAGAATAACTGTTGTCGTATTATTGTCAATACCAATTTCGGATAACATCTGCATACGTCTTAACTCGAGCGCGATGGGCGACCCTTCCATCTCCTTGGCCCCCTGAGTTAATTTAATGGAAGCTTCAAGTTCAGCTTCGGCTTTGACAATCCTGGCCCTTTTTTCCCTGATAGCTTCAGCTTCCCGTGCCATGGCCCTTTGCATCGCCTCAGGAATCTCCACATCTTTCATCTCCACCATCTCAATTTGGATTCCCCAGGGCTCGGTGGTTGAGTCCACAATTTTTTGTAGTGTACCGTTGATTTGTTCTCTTTCCCGCAATACTTCGTCCAGGGTATGTTGTCCGATTATATTCCGAAGAGCTGTTACGGAAAACTGATAAACAGCTTTATTATAATCTGCTACTTTAATAATCGCCCCTTCCGGATTGATAATTTTAAACCAAAGAACGGCATTCACTTTAATCGTTACACTGTCTTTGGTGATGGTCTCCTGTTGTTCAAGGTCGACCGTTTTTGTGCGAATATCGACAAGTTGCTGACGTTCAACGAATGGAATAATCCAATAAAGCCCAGGTCCCTTAATGGCCTGAAAACGGCCGAGTCTGAATACAACCGCACGTTCATATTCCTGCGCAATCCGAAGTCCTGATAACAGGATCAAAATAATGATTCCGATAATTGGTAATGCTGCCATTTCGTCGTTAATTGAATTACTGTAAATGATATTAAGATAAGAATTGCAAAGGTAATGAACGATATACAAATTATACGATAATTAAAGGAATAACCGCAGAACCGGTCCTGACAAAACAACAGCCGGCTTCCGGTAATGAATACCGGAGTGCCAGCTGTCAGATTGTTTACAGGTCATTCACACTTCAGGCAGCAGACTCTATTGGGTCCAACCTTAAGGCTGTCAGTCTAAAGCATTAAATAACTGAACCTTTGTAATGAAATCCTATTATTTATTTGGTCTTTCCATAAACTGGTCCGTAAGTATCGCATGCGCGGTAATCAGATCCCTCTTTATCCATTCCGAAGGCATTCCAGACTGCGGGCCTGAAGACTTTTTCATCGGAAACGTTGTGCATGCAAACAGGTATACGGAGCATGGCAGCAAGTGAAATAAGATCTGCACCAATATGTCCGTAGCTGATGGCGCCGTGGTTCGCACCCCAGTTGGCCATCACACTATAAACATCGGCGAAAGCCCCTTTACCGGTCAGACGTGGTGCAAACCATGTTGTCGGCCAGGTTGGATTTGTGCGTACGTCGAGTGTTTTATGAACATCTTCAGGCAGCTGAATCGTCCAACCCTCAGCAATTTGAAGTACCGGTCCGATCCCTTTTACCAGGTTCACGCGTGACATTGTAACAGGCATCTCCCCATCTGTTTTGAAATGAGAAGAATAACCTCCTCCACGGAAATAGCCGAGATCAGCAGCGGGCCAGTCGGTTGCATCAAGACAAGCCTGAGCCTCAGTCTCCGTTATCTCCCAGAAAGGTTTCATGGCAGGTTGTCCGTCAATCTGCTGTTTGGCAGTTGCATCAAGTGTCGTAGAACCTGAATTGATCAGGTGAATAATACCGTCAGCCGCTTTGCCGGTCAGTTTTTTGCCGGTGACACGTTCAACAGCATCAGGACTCCAGTAGGTGCGTACATCGGAGAATATCTGGGCGGTATTGGTCAACAGATGTCCAAAAAGCATCGCGACGCCGTTCAATGAATCGTTTTCAGTAGCCATAACATAAGCTTCGCGTATTCCGTTCCAGTCGAAGGATGAATTCAGGATAGCCTCCATAAAGTCGCCATTTGGCAAATGATCAGTCCACTGACGCTGTCCCTGGAAACCACCGGCGATAGCATTATGTCCCAATGCCTCTTCACCAAAACCCAGTTCAGCAAGGCGCGGATTTCCGATCATCAGGTCACGTGCAATCAGGGTCATCTTAACCACCATCTCCCACTCCCATTCTTTACGTTCGGCAGAAAGCCGCTTATCGGCTGCATTCGGATCTTTTCCCTCTTTA
>JAHEYS010000572.1:888-2680 GCA_023251475.1 Prolixibacteraceae bacterium | reverse complement strand
CCAGTCCAAAACAGAACATGGGAGGGACGATCAGCAGCAGGCTTGCGGTGCAGATACCTGGTATCAGTGACATTGCCGAGGTGAGAGAGATTACGCCGCCGGCGGTGGCAGGCATCGCAAAAACCAGTAGTGCGGAAACACCCAGGATAAGTGCCAGCAGTTTTTCTGTTGCATGTTTTTCAGCCAATCGTCCGCCGAAAAAATACCCCAGTGTTAATCCAAGTACCGTAATCGCAAGCACGGCCGTCCAGACGTACAATGAACTGCCATAGAACGGGGCGAGCAATTTGGCGCCCATGAGTTCAACGGCCATCAAAGCAGATCCTTCGACGAGCAGCACTAAAGAGAGGTACCAGGATTGATTTTTCATAGGAAAAAATGGCAAATATCCGGGTTTAAACCAGGTTAAATATTAAAATTAATAATTATTGTCCTGCAAAACTGATTGAATCCACCCTTTTGGGCTGATTTTCTGTTTAACAGAACAAAAAGCAAAGATATAAATAAATTATAAAAACCTGATTACAATCAGTTTTTATTAAACAGTTAAAAGGAAAATTTGTTTACAAATTATATTTTTATGAATTTTAAGATTATTGATTTGGTAATCCTTAAACCTGTCGCCTAAGCGGTATTGTATGATTATTCTTTTTATAATTATCAATTGTTCAAATATGGGCAAAAAACAGGAGAAAAAGAAGAGAAATTGATTTTTTTTATCACTAATTTGGCAGGTGTAGCTGTTTTTCCGGCAGATGTTGGAATTTTGGCAACAGGTGTATTTGAATCAATCAGGTAGCAAAAAGGCATTGCATTGTCTTTGATGAGCCAGGTGAATCCTGTTTATTAAGACAAACCATCGCCTTGCCGCTAATATTAATCGAACTTAATATTTATTTTATCAATCTTATACCTTTTTTTATTTAACCTCTTAGTAACCAGGGTGTTTTGCAAGCGCCCTGATCGCGTCCGGTAGTTTCCGGTGCATGGAACGACAGATTTTCAATGATCCGCGCGATTGCATCGGTTGTCAACCTGCCTATTAACCCCGGGTTGCGCTCCCGCTTACCCGGGGATATTCAGAACGATGGTCAAATGCAGCAAATATTACTGACTTGTTGTCTGCCTGAATTCCAATTCGAAAGTTACCTAACCTTATCCGATAACTATTCTTATAACCGGTTAATTTCTTCAGATTCGGAAAATCGTTCATTGACTCAGTTTCAATCACAGCCTGAATGATCGCAAAAATCTTCAGTTTTATGCGTCTGTCATCACAATTTTCTACCTGTTTCTGAAATTTTCGGGTTAGCTCAATTTGCATTGTTCAGCCGTTCTTTAAATGAGTCAGAAAAATTTGTTTCTCATTTTCATTAAGCATACCTGACTTTAATCCTTCGTCAATTGATATTGCAATCCCAATTTCTTCGGTCTCCTTGATCGATAGTTTCTTTGCTGAAAAATTGAGTTGTTTTGCAAATTTTAAAAGCAATTTTGAATTGACCTTCGAATCACCTCTTAATATGATGGTTTCCATTTTATATTTTGTTTTTACAAAATTAACAACAATTTCAATTTTTTTTATTCCGGTTGATCTGAATAAATCATCAATATACCTTTTGCCCTAAGTGATGACCAGAAATTGATTTGAACGCCACCGGCACGGGCATTTGAAATTTCCAAAATCCCCCCTGGCCCCCGACCTCACCTAACCCCTCCACAGGCGGGGAAGCGAAAGGGGGAATCATCCAAACGATGATTATCATGCTAATTATGTATTCATTAACAGCAT
>JAHEYS010000572.1:0-878 GCA_023251475.1 Prolixibacteraceae bacterium | reverse complement strand
TTTGATCACCCCACTTTTATTTTCTAACTTTGTTTTAAATACGCCCAATATGGCACGGATAATTGTTAGTCTGTTATTTCTTGCATTGCTAAGTCTCCCTTCGCTGGCACAGGAGCAGCAGGTGGTAGTGCCCTACACGCTGGCTGACCGCGACCGTGCCATCCGAACAGAAGCAAACATTGAAGCGCTTGAAGCAAAGATGGAGATAAAGTTCGAGGCGGTCAATGCAAGAATCGACTACCTGTTTTGGCTGCAGGGAGTCATAGTTGCTCTAATCCTGTTTATGCTTGGCTACATGATCTGGGATCGCAGGACCGCTTTACAACCGGCTTTGGATAGAGCCAGCGATGCTGATGCAAAAAGTAAAAGCCTCATCCTTGCCCTGAAAGAATATTCCCAAAAACACGCCGATCTGGCAGAGATATTAAAATCACATGGTATTTTATAACGGGTTATGGGAACCCTTTAAATAAATGAATTCTCCTTGTGGTAAAGTGAGCGCCTGACCGGATGTGCTCCCTAAATCAAAAGAAAATCATTAAAGTCAGGCGCTTACTACACATGAGGTTGCTTCGGCACTCCAAAGGTCGTGCCTCGCAATGACGAAGCAACCTCTCTTCACCCGTCACTATCCACAAAATAGCGAGGCGTAGCCTGTCCCGATAGCGCAGCGTATCGGGGCCGAAGCAACCTCTCTTCACGCTTTATTGATCCTCTCCGCCCTGCAAGGGCAGCAGATCAATAAACCGGGGCGAAACCCCGGGAGAGCGAACCATCGCCCGCAAATGAAGCAGACCTTCCGCCGGACGGAACGGCGACAGGCCCAAAAGAATGGTCTTCAAAATCCCCCCCTTATCGAACGCGGGAATCACCCACAC
>JAHEYS010000304.1 GCA_023251475.1 Prolixibacteraceae bacterium | reverse complement strand
CCCTGGCATGCATAAATGCCCCGGATATCCCTTTATCCAGCATCTGGTCGATTTGCCAGGTGAGTTTCTCCGGTTTAAGCGTCCCGTTCCATGACCAGAAAGGGATCATACTGTACTCCGGGGGAGGATTTTTGAAGTCTTTGGCCAACTCACTTGTTTGAGCAAATAGCAATTCAGGTAAGCCCATAGCAAGCAAATTCAAAACAAAACAATACCCAATCTTTTTTATAATTGACATCATTTTATGGTATTTTTCAGTTTTCATAAAATTGAATTTATTAGTTTGCCCTGACACCCCAGCTATTGATCTCGATGGGATTTAACTGTAAAGGTGAAATAATAAAGGAACCTGGTTTTTCCCCGGTAAAAAGAACGGCCTCCTCGCCTTGCTTCAGATGGATGGTTATCAACCCGTTCGACTGTTCCAACCCGATGGTTACCGGACCAATGGCTTTCACCTGTTCTCCGATATCCGATCTAATCAGACAGGGTTCACCTGCAAGACTTTTAATCCGGATGAAATTTGTTTTTCCCCCCTTTCGGACCGCGCTAACCAGAAAAGCCCCTTCTGTTCTCAGGTTATGAAAACTGGCATCTTTCCATTTTGAAGGCATGGCCGGAAAAACACGAATCGTTCCCCCCCAGCTTTGAATCAGCATATCCAGCATACATCGCGAAGCCGAAATTGGCGACTCGAAGGTTGGATTTTCCCGTTCACTGTAAAAGGTATTTTGAGTAAGGGTAGGTATTCTTGCTGGCGCGGGCGGAACGCCAAATCGCGGAAGCAATTCCAGCGACCTGTTGAGCCATTTTAATGCCTGGTCTCCATCTCCCAATGCAGCCCAGAGCGACGAGGCTCCGGAAAATTTATAGATGCAATTATCACCATCCAGGTCGGTATAGTGTTGTACTGATTTTTTCATCAGGGGAATCCGTCCGGGCTCGTTGTCTGTATTCATGTCATATAGTGGAAATATGGCAAACAAATGACTATAATGACGGTGTGGTTTACCAAATGGGAGATCCTTTCCAACCATTATTCCGTTTTCGTTAATATTGTAATCCTGCATCCCGGCGAGCATCTCTCTCCAGCGGGGAAGCAGGGGGTCGTCAATTTTTAATCGTTCAGCGCAGGCAATTAATGTTTTGAATCCCCACCGGGCCAGGGCAATATTAAGGCTGGTCTCCTTTGCGTTACCATATTCATCGGAATAGGTATAAGGGATGTGGTACAAACCATCGTCACCCTGATGCAGAATGTGCAGGTAAACATTGAAAGCACGACGCAGAAGTGGATAAACGGAATCCCTCAGGAGTACATCGTCCATGATACGTCTGTTATGAAGGTAATACATTTGCATCAGCCAGGGAAGGACGATTATATTTAACTCCTTATCATTATTTTTGTCATCCGACAAAAATAATGGTGCATATAAATCGTCGTATCCAACCGGGTTCCGGATTCCGGCACAGTCGGATTGGAAAGCTGGCGGCACATTTTCAATCATCTGATCTTTATGCCTTTCAAGCAGTTGGTATAAGTTATCTTCCAGTTCGGGGTGGTTGGAAGTACCGAAAGTAAAGTACGTTAACTGTACGTTCAGGTTCATCCAAAGCAATGGCCAGGAGGTGGGTTTAAACCATGGGCCCAGAAGGTCGATCACCGGGCGGTTTGGATGGGTGGCACTCCCCAATTTATAAAGCTGAATCCAGTAAAAGCTTTCCAGACGGGCATCGGGAAAGGTGACAAAACTTGCCGGATAAAATGCATGCCACCAGTCGCGGTGTGCTTTTTCTACTTTTGAAATATCTTTTTTTTCTGCTGCTTTAATCGTTGCCACTGCATCAAAAGCCGAACCTGCTGCAGGTTTCCTGTACTTTCCCCATCGGTTTGCAACTGTAACGAGAACTGTCCTTGAGCCATCGGGATTGGATTTGTCACTCCAGGCAGTTGCGTAATCATCACCCATAAGCAGTGGTTGTGTCACAACCTCAACGTTTTCCATTTTTTCAACGCGAAAGGGAGGATTCTGTGTATAGGTCACATTCATTTCCAGACCCATGGCCCTCTTTGCAATATACCTTGCACTTTGCGCGGGCTGGGGTCGCAGCGAAAATTTCGCACTTTTCTCCTTACCTGTACTCTGCATGGTTACTACAATCACCTCCTCATCGGAAGGGACAAAACACCGAAAAGTGATTGCGCCTTCAGTAGTGGTTAGCTCCCCCCTGATTTCGGCATTCCACAGATCGTTACGAAGCCGAACCTTGGTTATCTTTCCAACAGGAGTTAAAAGTAGCTGTCCGATGGGCAGTCTTGATGTTTCATAAGCGCTTGATGCTTTGGTCCGGTGGTCATAAACATCGGTTCTGCCAATCTCAAAACGGAGGGTATTGGGCTGAATATCATCTTCAAAAATAATTGTACCCAGCAAACCGTTCCCGACAAAAGCTCCGGCAAAGTAATCTTTAGGCACACAATCCCACAATAAATCGTGGTTCGCCATATAAACCGGCCAATCCACCTTTAGCCTAACCAGTGATTTTTCCTCAGCTGAGAATGCTCCATTGGCTAAAAAATTGACAATAAAAAATATCGCAATATATTTTCTCATGACACAATCCGAATATTACCACTGTTTAGATAGTTCATTTTATATTTTTTCAATTGTTTTTTTGGGGGAACATCCTCAACATCACCACTCCATGATGCCTGATCTCTGTTTGATAGGATCCGCTGAATTCACCCAAATCTTTTTGTCGCCACAGATCGCGGAGTCTCCAGTTCCCTGTTAATCCTGCTTTGGCAAAATCAAACGTGAATTGTTTTGACGCTTCATCACCCCACCGGAAATAGGATTGTGGTGTTTTACCATAATCGGCGGTATTGAATAAACCCACCGAATAAGAACCGTCTTCCAAAGGCTTGAGCCAGATTTGCACTCCGTTATTATCTGATATTAACCGGGCAGGTTTCCCCAAAGGGTCCTGATTTATACTGATTACCTCATCGTTTGTCAGCAGATTCAGTGTAAAAGCGTCCAGCTGGTCAATAGGGCAACCGATGAGCAGCGGAGCCGCAAGCAGGCTGAAAAGTGTTACATGACTATACTGTTCATCCGGTGTGAGACGGGTATCATGCAGTACCGGTCCTATGGAGACTTTTCCAACGATCATCATATCGGGATCGGCCCAATGTCCCGGGCCCGAATAGGGACCCCATTTATCCAGCAAAAAGGTTGTCAGGTAAAGACTTCCCCAGCTATCCTTAATATCGGGGCCGGTCCTGAACATATTTGACAATCGTTTCCAGTCATTCACTTTCTCGAACGGGGCATTATTGGATAAACTGAAAACGATGTCCCGACCCGATTTTTTCAATGCCTCTGACATCCGCTCTGTTGATACGACATCTATCCGCCAGTCATATTTCAGAAAGTCAAATCCCCACTCCGCCATTTGGCTGGCATCAATGGTTTCAAACCTGTACTTTCCGATGTGCATAAAGGGTTGCTTGTTGATTTTGATCAAATCGTGGGTTTCACCCCCTTCAGGATATTCAGAAGAGCCTCCGACATAGCTCCCGTAACTTGAAATATAGGGTGTTGAGTAAATTCCGGCTCTTAGTCCGAGTGAATGTATATAACCAACCATTTCCCTGATATCAGGAAACTTTTCATTGGGTTGAAGCGCATTAAGCGCTCCTCCTCTTTTCCCCTGCCAGGAATCATCAATGTTGATATAACTCCAGCCATGATTAATTAGTCCGGTTTTCACCATCGCATCGGTTGACGCGATCACCTTTGCCCTGTCAATTTGTGCTTCCCAGGAGTTCCAGCCATTCCAGCCCATTGGAGGTGTAAGGGCAATGGTATCGCCGATTACGATTTTCAATTCAATTTTTGAATCACCTGACTCGTTTTCTGCTTTAAGGGTTGTATGAAAGGTGCCCCGTTTACGAATTTCCCCTGTTATGATTCCTGTTTCAGGGTTAAGAATAAGGCCGGATGGTAATTTTTCAGCTGAAAACCGGATCGGTCTGATCCCTGTAGCGGCTATCGTATAAAGAAAGGGGTTTCCAGGTGTTGCGCCAAATATTTTGGGGCTGTTAATTATGGGCGTCTTTTTCGGCGCCGGAGTCAGCATATATTTTTCGTCGTTATTGGAAACATGTTTTGGCAAGCTGTCACCAACCATCTCCAATTTAGCATTTGCCCAATTACAATAGGTCTTTTTATTAGTAATTCCGCCAACCGGATCGGTCACCAGCAAACCCAATTGCTTGATCCCGGAAAGGTCAACTTCCACGTTGACAGCAGGATCGCCAACACGCATTTCCCGACTTTCAAATAGCACTTTCCGGTCGCCAACCACAAAGAATTTCAGGGGAATATCTTTATTTCCCAAATCGTCAGCGCCTACTTCTGCAGAAAAATGCAATGCTTTACCTTCCAGTGAGAAAGCAAGCACACATGGAGTTATGGCTCCCAAACCCCTTGAAAAAGCTTTGCCACCGATTCGAAGCGTATCTTTTGCATATCCGGCCTTTGCAATAACCGGGCGAATACCCTCTGAAAAAGTTTGAATGGTCAGATCATCCAGCCAAACCGGATTGCCTTTCTGCCTGCAGGCTCCGGGAATCAGGAGTAAAATTGCAAATACTATTAAGATGGATTGTTTTTCCATTTGTATCTTTTTTAGGAAACATCTGAAGATAAGTAATTGACTTTTATTCTTAACCTTGTTCTGAAAGATGCTACTTCTCCCATCGAAAATCTGCCGGCAACCAGTTGCCAATTACCAGATTGATTGAACGCTAAATTTATATTACCAATACTAACTGTCATAGAATCTTTTTTCTTTTCCATTTTTGACAGGTTTCCCATGCTAAGTGTTGAAGAAAAGCGGCCTCCTCGCTGCTCATACCGGCAGGGGTATAACCAAGACCGGCGGGACTTTTTCCAAATAGTGTTGCATATACGACACAGGTTGCAAGATAGGTTCCGTAAATGCTTGGATGCTCACGGTCCGCAACGTACAAATCCAGATCGGGGCGTTTTTTTATCGAACGTTGCCAGGCCAGAGCGACAGGGGCCACCTCTACATTCAGCTCTTTGGCAATATCACGGTGAGCCCGGGCAATTTCTGCTGTACTGATCCATCCAAGCCGAGGATAGTACCAGGCCATCAGTAAAATCGGATTCGAATTTGTTTTACGAATTTCATTGACAAACCGGCGGGCATATTCCCGGAAGTAGGAAACATTAATTTCGGGGAGATCTTCCTGTAGGACAACAACGTCGCAATCTGCCTTGATGATCGCCTCGCGAGGTTCGGGTCTTTCCCAGTGTGTTTTCAGGGTAGCTCCTCCTTTTATCGATTTTTCGGTTTGTAAAATGTAAGGAGGATCAGCCGAAGCTGCCAGTTTCTCTAAATGACTATAAATGCCATCTTGCCTGTATGTCAGACTGTTGCCAATAAAAAGAACTTTTTTGGGTTGTGCCACTGCAGTGGAACTGACAATGCACAAAACAATGACGGATACTATTGATTTCATATTAATTAGTTTTTAGGAAATAATCGAAGCATAACGACTCCATGATGATTGATTTCAGTTTTAATCGACCCGCTGAATTCTCCCAAATCCCTTTGTCTCCAGAGATCCCTGATTTTGTATTTCCCCATTAAACCGGATTTGGCAAAATCGAAAATAAATTGCCTGGATTGTTCATTACCCCATCTGAAATAGGATTGTGGTGTTTTACCAAAATCGGCCGTATTAAATATTCCGACACCATAAGATCCGTCTTCGAGCGGTTTGACCCAGATTTGCACCCCCTTTTCATCAGCCATCATCCGGGCCGGTTTTCCCAACGGGTCCTGATTAACTTCGATAATTTCGTCGTTTGTCAGAAGATTCAGCGTGAACGGATCGAGTTGCTCGATCGGACAACCGATAATCAGCGGGGCAGCAAGCAGGCAGAAAATAGAGACGTGGCTATACTGTTCATCGGGGGTTAAACGGGTTGGATGAAGGTCTGTTCCGGTGGTTACATTCCCCACTATCAGCATATCCGGATCGTTCCAATGACCGGGTCCTCCGAATGGCATCCATTTATCGATGGTAAATGCAGAAATATAAAGACTTGTCCAGCTATCCCGGATATCAGGTCCTGTACGCCAGGCATTTGCAATCCGTCTCCAATCTTTTGCAAGTTCAAACGGGGCCGAATTGGATAAACTGTACAGGATGTCCCTGCCCGAATTTTTCAATGCCACCGACATCCGCTCTGCGGAATTAAGATCAATACGCCAGTCATACTTCAGATAATCGACTCCCCATGAAGCCATTTGAAGGGCATCATTTTGTTCAAACCTGAATTTTCCGATATGCCGGTATGCCCTTTTGTTAATTTTAATTGAATCGGGATATTCCCCTTTTTCAAAATCTGATGAGCCTCCAACGAAACCGGCATAGCTCGAAATCCATGGCGTAGAATAAACACCCACCTTCAGACCCAGTGAATGAATATAATCTAACATCGCTTTGAAATCCGGGAATTTTGCATTGGGTTGTATCGCATGATATCTCCCGCCTCTTTGCCCCTGCCATGCATCGTCGATATTGATATAGGTCCATCCATGATCACGAAGTCCCATCTTTACCATGGCATCGGCTGAAGCGATCACTTTTTCCCGGTCGATCTCCCTGGCCCAGGAGTTCCAGCCATTCCACCCAATAGGCGGAGTGAGGGAAATAGTGTCCCCAATGACAATTTTCAGCTCTTTTGTTGCATATCCAAATTCATTTTTAGCTTTCAGATTCACCAAATAAACACCTTTTCGGTCAATTTTTCCGGTAATCGTACCTGTTTTGGAATTGATAATTAATCCCTGCGGTAAATTGGTTACCGAAAATTCCATCGGACGATTTCCTGTGGTTGAAATGGTATACAGAAACGGATTTCCGGGTGTTGCACCAAATATTTTAGAGGAGTTGATTTTGGGTGATTTTAAAGGTGCAGGAGTGAGTATATACTTTTCATCCGTATTTGGGATTTGCAACGGCAAATGATCATCAACCATCTCAAATTTTGCATCTGCCCAGTCTGAATAGGCTTTAGTACGATCCTCCCCACTGACCTTTACAAGAAGTCCAAGGCGTTTAATCCCCCGGAGCTTTACATCAACTTTTTTTGGTGCGTCTCCTGCTTTCATCCGACCACTTTCGAACAGAATTTTTTGATCCCCGATAACGAAAAAAGAGAAGTTTGAATTTGCATCTGCCTTATCATCTGCGCCAACAAAAGCCTTGAAATCAGAGGCATTCCCATCAGGAAACAAAGCGATTACGCTTAACGAATTTACCCCGACACCTCTTTTAAAACAAACACCACCAATACGTATCGAATCACCTCCCCCATTGGTTTTGGCTGAAACAGAGGGGATACCTTCTGAAAATTTCTTAATATTTAAGTCATCCAGCCACACAGTTGTTGTTTTCCGGCCATGAGCACCCTGAATTATCCCTATAATTGATAATAACTGAAAAGTGAACAATAAAAATCTAATCTGTAAATATTTCATTAAGCCTCTTTTTTTGTTTGTAATTATTCCTTATCCGACATTGAAGGAGGTAAAGGTCCACTATCACTCCAATCTGAAGGGGAATTTCCCATGACAAACGACAGTGAACCACCATTCATAATATCGGTATGCCTGAACCAGTTTTGGGTAAGCGGTTTTCCGTTTAGGGTGGCCGATTGGATAAATTTGTTTTCCGAACCCCCATTTTGAGCCGTCAGATGAAGCGTTTTGCCGTTTTCCAGATGAATGGTCACTTCTTTGAAAATAGGGCTTGAGATCAGATAAACATTCTGACCTGTATTAGGATAGAATCCCAGTGACTGAAAAATATACCATGAGGACATCGCACCTGAATCGTCGTTTCCCGGGATCCCGGAACGGCTTGCATTATAAAACTTTTCCAATATTTTCCGTACCAGG
>JAHEYS010000303.1 GCA_023251475.1 Prolixibacteraceae bacterium | reverse complement strand
TAGGCATAACCGTAATGATATCTTCCGGTGCAATCAGCCGCCATAAATTCAATGGTAATGGTTTGCCCGATAAAATTCAAAAGGTTTGCCCCCACCGTGGTCCAGTCTCTCCATTTTACAGGGGTGTTTGAACCTGCGGGTGTATAGGTCTGGAATCCTTTAACATTGGTACTGGTGGAGTAGACCTCGTAATTGGCGCAATCCGGAATTTTATTCCCGTTCTGGTCGTACAATACCAGTTGAAAGCGGGGTTCCATCAGCGCGGTATGGTCGCTGGCATATTGTAAGACCAGGGCAAATTTCATGATTAGCAGCGCATTGGTCGAATCGATAGTCATGGTGTATCTTACGCTTTGCTGCCAGCACCTGGGGTTGGGATCGCCGTTGAGTATTTCATCTCCCAAACGGGCAGAAAAGAGATGGCCGCGTGGAATCTTCCTTAGCTTATATCCGGTGTTGGCATCGAAGGCTGTGGTATCCCTCATGATCACCTGTCTTCTGGAAGTGGGAAGTGAAACCTGTAATTTAGCGGTATTGATTGCAGGGACATCGGTACTGTAAATCCAGTTATAGCCAGTCCAGTTGGTAAAGTCGCCCAGCTCAAACCCCAGGTTCTGGCAGTTGGATTCCTGTGAACGTGCAGATATCCAAGTGAATAAAAAAACAATGGAATAAAGGAAAAAATACAGCTGTTTTTTCATACCATGTTGTTTCTTAAGCTGTCTGCATTTTACAGATGGATTAAAATGTTCTGTCCTTTGGTCACAGATTCCCAAGGTAGAAGATATTATCCCGTGCCACAACAAAAATCAGTGAACCGGAACGTTTAATCAGTGGAAAGTCACTAATCACCGTTATTCAGGATGAAGAATCTGCTATTGGATGGTTAAAGATAAAAATTTCCCGGATCTTCTCAATTATTGAATAAATAAGTAATCTATTTTGGATAATTTTACCATCTTTGAATCTACATGATTCCGCAAAGAATGACAGATTTTGAATATATCGTTGAGGTTAGGCAGGTTAGGAAATCTTTTAAGGAGGTTCGGGCGGTTAAAGGGGTATCGCTGATGATCAGGCCCGGTGAATTTCTCGCCTTGCTGGGACCCAATGGCGCCGGGAAAACCACCCTGGTTGAGATGATTGAAGGTATTCAGCATCCTGATGAGGGGGAGATCTATATTGCCGGTAAACAGTGGAAAAATCACCAGCACGAGCTTCATCAGATGATCGGGCTTTCGTTGCAGGAGACCCGGTTTATGGACAAACTCACCGCCTATGAAACCATGCGTCTGTTTGCCAGCTTTTACAAACTCAATGCCCCTCGGGTGGATGAAGTCTTTCAGCTGATTGGTCTGGAGGAGAAGAAAAAAGCCTATGTCGATAATCTGTCGGGCGGACAGCGACAACGTTTGGCCCTGGGTGTTGCACTGCTGAACAAACCCAAAATATTACTTCTTGATGAACCAACAACCGGTCTCGATCCCAATGCGCGGCGGGAGATCTGGAATATCCTGCTCGACCTGAAGCGGGAACACAACACCTCATTAATCCTCACCTCCCACTATATGGAGGAGGCCGAATATCTTTGCGACCGGATTGTGATCATGGATCAGGGTAATATCCTGGGGGAGGGGACATTGCAGGAAATCCTGGCGCTTGGCGGGGGGCACCGTTCACTTGACGAATTGTTTATTTCTCTAACCGGACGCCACTTGTATGAATAAGATAACCAACCATCAGCTTTACCGGCTCATTGCAGCCCATTTTGCAGAGATTATCCGTGAGCCTTCTGTTATATTCTGGGGGGTTGTCTTTCCCATTTTAATGGCCTGGGGACTGGGTATCGCATTTACCCAAAAAGGTGGGGTTACCGCAAAACTGGCTATCGTTAAAATGATTGACAGAAAAGATCAGAACCATGAAACAAAACTAATTTCATTGCTCACTGCCAGTTCCGTCAGAAAGGACAGTAGCTATAGCGTTGTTCTTAAAAATGAAAAACTGGGAGATGCAAATCTGACTTTCATTGAAACCTCATGGTCGAATAGCTATACCCTGCTCAAAAAAGGAAAAGTATCGGTGATTATTGAAGACAGGGCAACCGAAACCAGGTATCATTTTGATCCGGCAAATGCAGAGGCAAAAGCTGCCTATGCGCTGGCATCGGGTTTTGCCGCCGGCGGGTTTTCCTCTTATGGTAACAACCAGTCAGAGATCGAGCCATTTACCCTTTCGGGGACCAGGTATATCGATTTTTTAATTCCGGGATTACTGGCCATGGGAATTATGATGGCTTGTTGCTGGGGGATCAGTTATACCATTATTGACCGGCGCTCCAAAAAACTGTTGCGCAGGATGGTGGCAACGCCGATGAAAAAGTCGAATTTTTTACTGGCATTGATCACTGCCAGGTTTACAATGAATGTGGCTGAGGCGCTGTTGCTTTTTCTATTTGCCTGGTTATATTTTGGAACAAAGGTCCAGGGGAGCTGGCCTGCACTGATCGTTTTGTTTATTGCGGGGAACATCGCGTTCTCGGGGATTTCAATCCTTATTTCGTCACATACCGCCAACCCCGAAGTGGGGAACGGTTTAATTAATGCCATCGTTACCCCAATGATGGTTGTGTCAGGGGTTTTCTTCAGTTACCATAATTTCCCGGAGTGGGCATTGCCCGTGATACAGTACCTCCCGTTAACCATGATTACCGATAGTTTCAGGAGTATCTTTAATGAAGGGGCCGGATTGCTGGATGTCTGGCGCGAAGCTTTAGTGCTTACCACTATTGGTGCTGTCTCATTTGTGATTGGCATGAAGCTGTTTAAGTGGTATTAGAATACACCTGACCGGATTAAGGGAGAAATTTATTCGTTTAATTTTCAATTAACCTGCATTAATTCAATTGTCCGGGAGTCATGAGACCCTCATGGATCTAATCCGTTCCCTTTGGAGTGTGTCAGTTCATGGGGGTTTCATTGTTCTTTAGTCAGGCTTTCTCCCCACACGGTTACATTTCAAGTAATCTTTCTGATTTTTAGAATTATATCCGAATACTTCCGGATATAAACGGAACTAGCCGTTTATTATACCGTCTTATTCAGGTTGTTGAGTTAACTTCGCGTTGATAGGCAAGTAATATTCAGAAAAAATTAAACCTGAATCGTTATGGAAACGCCAAATCGAATATGTCAGCCACTTAACATTTTTGTTCTTCAGTTATTTGGTTACTCCCCGGATCAATTCAAAACCTATAATCCTGGTCTTTTTAATGCCCTGTTTGGGCTGCCATTGTTCAGGCTGCCACTTTATGCAGTTGAAAATCCGCCTTTCCCCTATGCAATTGACCTCTCTTGCCTATTTACTCATTAACCATTGAAAATGATCAGAAAATACCAATATCGTATGAAAAAGAGTTATCCACATCCGACTCCTGCTCCCAATTTCCCCACTGAATATTTCTCTTCTAAAAACCAAAATATCAACAATATGAAAACCAGTGATTTACTTTTAAAAACCAAAATGCTATCTCGTGCTGTCATGATAGTATTTATTTTGATGGTTTCGTCGGTGGTCAGCCTGCTTCAGGCCCAGACAGTGACAACTGACAAGTTGGATTATTCTCCCGGACAAACGGTCTATATCACCGGGACAGGATTTGTCGCGGGTGAGGCGGTTGTGATTCTGATTGAGCATATCGAGCCGAATCTCCCTAATCCGTTACATCTGCACGATGCCTGGGGGGTAACTGCTGACAGTGAAGGCAATTTTAATACAACCTGGCTGGTTGATGCAATCGATTTAAATACCACCTTGTTTCTGACTGCCGATGGAGACCTGGGATCGTATGCGACAACTTCTTTTACGGATGCAGGCGCCACATGGACGGGTGCTGTTAGTAATGATTGGAATGATAAAAACAACTGGAATCCAACGACTGCAGTTCCTTTTGCCGGGGCAGTATTAATTCCCGGAAGCATTGTAAGTGGAAGATATCCGGTAATTTCATCCATTGTTTCATCGTCAGTAACAACTATTTCCATCAATAGCTCAGGAAGTGGGGCATCTCTTACGATACAGGCGGGAGGCTCACTAACAACGACAGATGCAATTACAATTCAGGCTGGAGGTAGTTATATTCAAAGTGGTGGTAGTTTATCACTGGGGGCTAAAAATTTCAATGCGACGGGAGTTGGTGCAATTTTTAATATGTCGGGTGGTACCCTTACCACAACCGGCAAATTTGATGGAAGCACGGCTGGTGTCTCATTAACTCAATCAGGTGGAACAATAGATTGTAAAGATTTTGATATATCCAATGCAACATTTAATCAGAGCGGATCGGGTTCGCTACTCAAAGTATCACATGATCTCAAGGCAACTGCAACTGGTGGATTTGATTCATCTGGCGGTACTGTGGAATTTACCGCTGATGCTGGTGGTGGTGGATTTACTTTGGGAAATTATCAGTTTTATAATGTTCAGGTTGATGCAGGAGTGGATCCCGGCTTTGACAATAATGTTGTAACAATTAAATTAAAGGGTAATTGGATCAATAACAGCAATGCTACGGGTATGCTAATCGCAAAAGCAACAACTGTAGAATTTAACGGAACAGGAATACAAAATATTTCCGGTACACTGCCAACTTTCTTTAGTAATTTGGTTATTAATAATACGAATGGTGTCTCACTTAATGGTTCAGGTGTAAATGAAACGGTAAATGACATTCTTACTTTCACCCAAGGTAATATCGAAACCGGATCAAATACGATGATTATTGCAGCCGGGGGGAGTGTTTCACGAACCAGCGGACATGTGGTTGGTAATTTGCAGAAGGCAATAAATACAAATGGTACAGTTACCCGAACTTTTGAGGTTGGGAAAGGTTCAGATTATACCCCGATAGAGGCTGTAATCACTACTGTTGCCGGATCCGCTACTACCGGGCAGACATTGACTGGTCGTACAACTTCAGCAGATCATCCAAATCTTTCAACTTCAGGAATCAACACAGCAAGAAGTGTCAACCGTTACTGGTCTTTAGCAAAAGGCGGGACCTGGACATTCGCCTCATACAGTGCAAAATGTACATTTGTTGATACGGATAAGGACCCTGGAACAAATACTTCAAACTTTGTGGTAAGAAAATTCAATTCCCCATCCACCTGGAGTTCACCCGTCAGTTCTACAGCGGCAACAAACAGTACGACTGGAAATGGTTTTACTTCATTCAGTGATTATGCGCTTGGCGAAGTTGCCGGAACGTCAACAACCACTGCATTAAGCTCCGATATAAATCCATCGTGTTTTGGTTCATCAGTTACCTTTATGGCAACTGTCTCAAGCGGAGGTTCACCCGTCGCATCAGAAGGGACAGTTACATTTAAAGATGGCGTAACCACATTAGGAACTTCCGGTACGCTGGATGCAGATGGAAAGGCAACTTTTACGACATCTTCACTTTCTGCTGCCACCCATTCAATCACAACAGTATTTAATGGTACGACTAATTTTGCCACAAGTACAAGTACTCCTGTTTCTCAGGTTGTTGATGCTACTACTGTTGGCGGAACGGTTGCTTCTCCTCAGACCATCTGCTCCGGTACTTCACCTTCCGACCTCACCTTGAACGGCAACACCGGTAATGTTTTAAAATGGCAGAAATCGGCTGATGCAGGATTCACTTCACCAACTGATATTGCAGAAACCTCGACCACCCTTGCAAGCGGGACAATCGGCAACCTCACTTCGGATACCTATTTCAGGGCAGTGGTTCAAAACGGAATTTGTCCGGCAGATTATTCTGCCTCAGTTCTGGTAGCTATGAAAGTTAATGTTGGCATCACCTCGGTAACTGCCGGTGCGAGCCCTATCTGTCCGGATGCGACGACCACGCTGACGGCCAACGGTGTCGTTGGAACGGGTGCATTAGTAACCTGGTGGACTGAAACCGGTGGCGCTGGTACGAATTTAGGCACAGGGACATCAATAGTTAAAGGTCCGGGAACCTATTATGCAAGGGTAACGGGTGATTGCGGAACACCGGCTGAAGCCGCCATAACCATCGATGCCATCCCTGCAGTTTCGTTAATTGTCCCCGATGAGGCAACAGAAGCTTCCTGCCAGACACAGACTGCAATACAATCAAAATATGAATCATGGCTGTCAGGTGCAAGCGTCAGCGGAGGAAGTAATACCTCTATTTCGAACGATTCACCTGAAACAGCTCCTTCGGCCTGTGGCGGTTTTGTAACGGTAACCTGGACGGTAATAAGTGGCTGTGAGCCTCCTGTAATCAAGAGTTCATCATTTTTCGTGACCGAAATGGAAGGCCCGGTCTGGGTAAAAGCTCCGGCTAATCTGACAGTCGAATGTGATGGCGCCGGAAATACGAAAGACTATTCAATGTGGCTGAATGGCTTCTACGGAAACGATGCTTGCGGCAATCCGGGTATTGTCACCAGCGATCCCCCTCCCTTAAGTGATCTTTGCGGTGCAACCGGTACGACAACTGTGACCTTTAAATTGACCGATGGCTGCGGCAAATTCATTACAATGGATGGCACCTTCACCATCGAAGATAGTACACCACCCGAAATAACTACTCCAGCGGATAATAAAACCGTTGAATGTCATCTGGATGTCGATGAAGACCTGAATAACTGGCTTGCCAACAACGGAGGTGCTATAGCAAGTGACGCATGTTCAGATGTAATCTGGTCCAATGACTTTAGCGTTTTTAATCAGGCTTGCGGTCATACCGGGAGTGTTACTGTAACATTTACTGCAACCGATGATTGCGGTAATCATTCATCTACTACCGCAACCTTTACTATAGTGGACAACACTCCACCGAGTATCGTCATTCAGGCAAAAACAAAAAAAGTCGAATGTGATGGCGCGGGAAATACTGATGCACTTAATACCTGGCTCGCCAGCAACGGTGGTGCAAAAGCGGAAGATTGTGCAGGTGTACAGTGGACCAACAACTTCACCGGATTAAGTGACGGATGCGGCGCAGCCGGAAGTACTACAGTAACCTTCACCGCTACTGATGCCTGCGGTAACAGCAGCACAACTACGGCTACATTTTTGATTTGGGATAGAACAGTTCCGGAAATCACAACGGTTGCAACTGATAAAACAGTAGAATGCGACGGCGCCGGAAACGCTGATGCCCTTAATGCCTGGTTAGCAAGTAATGGTGGTGCAGCTGCCAGCGATGTTTGTGGCGGAGTAACCTGGAGCAACGACTTCACTGCACTCAGCGATGATTGCGGAGCTACCGGTAGTGCTACCGTTACTTTCACAGCTACCGACGACTGCGGTAATATTTCTGAAACGAAAGCGATATTTACGATAGTTGATACAACCAAACCGGTTATTCAAACGGCCGCAAACAGTCTTAATCATACCCTGGAGTGCAACGATGCCGCAGGTCTGACCGCAGCACTGGCTGAAGCTCCGCAGGCTACCGACAACTGTACCGCAGCACCAACAATTCATCAGGTAGGCGACGACATCCAGGCTGGAATGTTTTGTAGCGCCTATGTTCACACGCGTACCTGGAACTTCACCGATGAATGTGGTAATACCAGCGACAATTTCGTACAGGTGATCACAGTGGAAGACAAAACCAAACCGACGGTAACGGCAGGGGCAATCGCCTCAAGTTATCCGACTGTGGCATTAGCAGAGACAGCGGCAAAGGCAGCAACGACAGAATCAGACAACTGTCCCGGGATGCTGACCAAGGAAGCCAGCACAACAGGCGACTGCAATGCAGTAATCACGGTGACCGTAACCGACGGTTGCGGCAACAGCGATTTTGTGACCTATAATACCATGATTGACAATGCTCCGCCAACTGTAACGACCGTAGCCGGCACATTGGATCATACCCTGGAGTGCAACGATGCCGCGGGCCTGGCAGCAGCTTTACTTGAAGCTCCAGCGGCAACAGACAACTGCACCGCAGCACCAACAATTCATCAGGTAGGAGACGACATCCAGGC
>JAHEYS010000302.1 GCA_023251475.1 Prolixibacteraceae bacterium | reverse complement strand
GCCATTTTGCCGATATCTTTGGTCATCCATGGTAGGTAAGGTGCATTGAGCGAGTAGTTTGAATAGACTTCAAACCGGCCCAGACCATCCCATCCGCATAACTCCGCCCTGATAAGCAGATTTGTTGCCGCCAGTTTGTCGTTGAGAACCGATAAATAGAGCGGGACCTCAATTTTTGCCAAGGTTACAACATTCCGGCAAAGCTCACTTCCGGTGCTGATATAGTAAGGGTTATGAAGATCGTTTAACGTCATTCCAGGCATCAGCTCTTCAATGCCTGTATATTTATGTGTGCGGTCGAACCGGTAGTAGCCGTTCCATTCATTGATCACGTCGTGATGTTCGGTGTACAGCCACCCGCACATTTTAGGGTGCATCCGGAATTCGTTCATCATAATGTGGTAGTCCCAGCTCCAGTCAATATCGCCCGTACTCCCCTGGTAGCCCCATACATTACCGCATTCACTGTTGAGCATGGGCTGATTTCCCTGCACATTTCCCCCGATATAATTCCATTTCGAACCAGCAAAGGTGTTGGCATCAATCTCGTCCAACCTTTTTTTCCAGTCGTAACCGGGCAGGTAGGAGTGCCATGAGTTTAGGTCAGTGACTACATGATCGTTGTTGCAGGGAGTGTTATCTTCGATTAACCTACTTTGATCGAGGCTTTTTGCTTTCTTATACATTTCGGCAACCCGAACCTGGGTTTCGGGCGTATAAGCTCGTTTGCCATCTTTCTTTGAGAAGAGTCCCCAGGTTTCATTGTATAAAACCCATGAAAAAATGGAGGGGTGATTGTAGTCGCGCCGGATCATCCCGCGCATCGCAAATTCTGATTCTTTGAACATTGCATCATCGGGCTCGCCCCATGAATTCGGAACATCAGCCATAATGAGCAATCCCAGACGGTCGGCCCAGTAAAGTTTCCGGGGAACCTCCACTTTAATGTGGATCCTGTTTCCGTTGAGTCCAATTCTTTTGGACATCAGGATTTCATTTTTCATAAATTCATCGCTCGGAAAAGTGTAAAATCCCTCGGGATGGTACGACTGATCGAGCGTCAGCTGCAGATAAACGGGTTTATTGTTGAGCGCCACGTAAGGGTAATCGCTGCCCGGAAGTTTGGTCACGCTGATTTTCCGCATTCCAAAATAGGTGGATACCTGATCCTGTGACACCCCATCGTCAGTAAGTGATACTTCGGTTTCATACAGGAACGGGTCGTCGAGGTTCCACAGGTGGGCGTTGAGTATGGGAATTTCGAATAGAACCGTTTGCTCCCCTTTTTTGATTTTGGCAGTAAAGGATTTCACATCTCCTGTATTGAATTTCAACTTCACCTCACTGCTTTTCCCGGCAGGCTGGTTTAAGGCGATTTCAACCTTTGCTTTGTTGTTATCGATGTCCGGGGTAAAATGGACCATATCGATAAAATTGGTTCCACGCGCTTCGAGATAAACCGTTTGCCAGAAACCCTTCGCATTTCCGTAACCTTGTTTTCCCTCGAGCTTAAAAGGTAGTTTTGAGTCATCCACCTTAAAAACCAGGTTTTGCTCTCTTCCCCATGTGACATTGGACGTGAGTTCAAATTCGAAGGGGGTATACCCGCCGCGGTTGGAACCTACTGATTTTCCGGCAAACCATCCGGTAGTTGTCCAGTCGCTGGCGCCAACCACGACAAAGATCCGTTTGTTTTTCCATCCTTCCGGAATTTTTACTTTGCGGGCATACCAGGCAATATCGGCTTCGTTTGCAACTTCCGAGAGTTTACTTCCCCATGGAAATGGGACCAGGATTTTTTTATTGAAGGATGAAGGATCATCGAACCATTTTTGGGTTTCCCCTATATTTTCCTTGTCAAACCTGAAATTCCAGTAGCCGTTGAGGTTAACCCATTCGGAGCGCATAAAATCGGGGCGCGGATGTTCCGGTAAGGGAATGTTTTCAGTTTGCAGGTTTTGGCTGTTAACAGAAAAGCAGAATAAGAAGATGATTGCCTGAAATAACAAAAGTTTCTTCATGATGTTAATTGGTTTGTTGAGAAATGGAATATCAGTTTAATATTATAATGATATCAGTTTAATATCAATATAATATCGTTTTAATATTATATTTAAAATCCTGAAAAAGGACGTATTAAAAGGTGAAAAAATTAACCGCAATGTTCGCAAAGGGTATAAAATAGTGCTTTAACTTAGCTTCCTCTTATATTCCTCTTTTTTCTCACGCAAAGCCGCAAAGTCACAAATATTAATTCCTTGGCGTCTTTGCGTGATTTTATAAATCTCCACCTTTAATTATTGGTTCACAATTTTTTAGCCTGCACTTTTTTGGTTTCACCATTTACCACGATGGTGACCATGCGCGGTTGTGGGGAGGCGATGCGATAATCTGTCACCTTACCGTCTTTCCATTTCATATCGACAGTAAAATTGCCCCGGGCCTTAAGTCCCTGGATAGCGCCTGTGGCCCAGGTTGTCGGGAGGGCGGGAAGCATCCGGATAATTGGCTGGCTATCGGTTGTTATTTCGTGACTTTGGATCAGCATCTCTGCGACAGCCGCACAACCACCAAAGTTTCCGTCGATCTGAAAAGGAGCGTGAAGGCAAAACAGGTTTGCAGCGCCACGGCCGATCAGCATCGAGAGTAACGTATTGGCGTGATCGCCATCCTGCATACGTGCCCAGAAGTTTGCTTTCCAGGCCATTGACCATCCTGTTGAGGCATCTCCGCGACGTTCAAGCGACAACCGTGCCCCTTTGAATAACTCGGGTGTCTGAGGATTGATGGCTGTTCCAGGGTAGAGTCCCCACAAATGTGACGAGTGACGGTGGTGTGGATCGGTCTCCTCGAAATCTTCCTGCCACTCCATGATACGTCCCTCTTTGTTGACCTGGGTTGGTTTCAGTCTGTTCCTGCTTGCATCAAGACTTTGGGCAAATTGATCGTCGATCCCGAGGATGCGCGCAGCTTCTGCCGTACGGATGAACAGGTCGCGGATAATTTCCAGGTCAAAGGTTGAACCGATGCAGAAGGAGGTCTTTTTAACCTTTCCGTCGCTGTCGGTATAGCTGTAACCATTCTCAGGGGAGTTGGAAGGGGCTGTCACAAGTAGTTTTGTTTTCGGGTCCTCTACCAGTATTGCCTGGCAGAATTCGCTTGCGCCACGCATTAAAGGATAATATTTTTTCAGGAACTCCTTATCCAATGTAAACGCATAATGGGTCGCAATGTGTTGTGATAACCATGCCCCACAGGTTGGACCAACGCAGGCGCCCAGGTTACTTGGAGCTGTTTCAAACCACGGATTCTGGGTATGATTGGCCATCCAGCCCGGTGCATTGTAATAGGCTTTAGCCGTTTTTGCCCCTTCTTTGGCAACCCCTTCAATAAAACGCATCAGGGGCATATGGCAATCCGACAGATTTGCTGCCTCTGCCGGCCAGTAATTCATCTGCAGGTTGATGTTACTGTGAAAGTCGCCACGCCATGGGGTATTGTATTCCTCAGCCCAGATGCCCTGCAGGTTTGTTGGAAGCTGTGAGTCCGGTCGTGAACCTGAAACCATCAGGTGGCGGCCGAACTGAAAGTAAAGGGCGGCAAGCGCCGGATCGGGAGTGGTCTGTGCCTGTGCAACCCGATCAGGAGTTGGTAATTTGGAGTTTGGTCCTTGCGGAAGTGTAATCTTGCATCGGTTCATTAATGTGGCATGGTCAGCGGTTGCTTCGCTCAGGATTTTGGCAAAAGGTTTTGCCAAAGCGTTAGTCACCCTTTGTTTTGCGAGCATCACATACCCTTTGTTGAAAAGATCGGTTCCTGCAGAGACGATCAATGTCGCTTCATCTGCGCCAGTGACCGAATAGCCTGAGTCAGAAACGGATACTTTTCCACCTTTAACAGTGACCCCAAGGAGCGCCAGGTATCGAACTCCTTCAGCAGTTACCCCTGCCGGTTTTACAAATGGAAGTTGTCCCTCCATCTTAAGTAAACCCCCTTCAGTTCCAATAGTTGCACATTCCTTGCGGGATAATGTTGTAGTAAAGGTGAGTGAGCCCGGTTTGTCACCCTTGATGTGTAAAGCGATCACTTCGTCAGGTTTGGAAACGACCAGGTCGCGTGTGAAACGGACACCGTTTTGGATAAATTCGGTATGCGCCACTCCACGCATCAGGTTCAGGTCGCGCCGGTAAGCGGAAAATGCCGGTTCTGAAATTGTTTCAGATTTTGCAGTTCCGAACTGAAGCGTCAGGTCACCCAGCGTCTGGTATGATCCAAACTGATCCCTGCTGCCCCAGCCGGCGATCCCTTCAGCATAACCAAAATTTTTCTGCATCTCCGTTTCTGCATCTCCAATATTGCCTGCGAAAAGATTTTTCCGAACGTTGGGAAGACATTTATAAGCATCATAGCGGTTGCCATCGTACGGGCCACCAGACCAGACCGACGACTCATTGAGCACAATCCGCTCTTTATCTATTCCTCCAAAGTCCATGGCGCCAAGCCGTCCATTACCAAGGACACTCGATTGGTGAAAAGTTTTGGCGGGTTGGATAAACCAGACACTCATCGGTTCAGCCGGAGGAGAGACAACAACGGGCTTCGTCGGATTTTTCGCTGTCGCCGGCTGCTGAGCCATAACAGGTGATGCCATCAGGATCAGCAGGAGCGCCTTACCAATAATTGATAATAGTTTTTTCATTGTAACAGAGAATAAATTAAACAATATCAGATAATTATAAATTAGATTCAAATATTTGCAGTCACTTAAACGTTTTGGGAAGCAGGGACTGGAATCGATAATTTCCCGATTCCACGGTATAGACGGCATTCCCATTATCCATTCGGAGGAATTTCACCCCTTCCGCAATGACGGTTGGTTTTCCGGATTCTGTCACGTCAGTTGCATCATTTGCCGGGACAAATATGGTAGCTGTGGTATTCGCCGGAATGGTCACATTTAGCTCCAGTTCACTGCCGTTTACTTTCCATGCAGTACAAATTTTTCCATGAACAGAGTTGTAACTGGTATTGGCCCAGGTGAGTCCCTCACGGATAACCGGTTCTATCCGAATGCGCTGATAACCGGGCATCTCTTCACTGATTCCCCCAATCATCCTGAACAGATATTCGCCGACAGCGCCGAAAGCATAATGGTTGAGCGAGTTCATGCCACCTTGTGGCGTCTTTCCATCCCAGGCAACCCAACGTTCCCAGATGGTTGTGGCGCCGATACTCACCGGGTAAAGCCAGGATGGCGCCGTCTTGTTTAGCAATAGTTTATAGGCATCATCGTCCCTTCCCGCCAGGTGCAATCCGGGTAACAGACGCGGCGTACCGATAAAGCCGGTCCTGGGGTGCCAGTCGAAACGGCTCACCTCGCCGGTAAAACGTTCGGTCATTTTTTCTTTAAGTGAAGGGGGAACCAAACCCATGGTAAATGCCAAAGCATAACCGCTCTGACTGCTTTGTTTAATACCACCTTCCTGATCAATATAGGCAGTGGAGAAGGCTTGGGTGATCTTTCCGGCGCGGTCACGAAAATGAGAGGCATCCTCCTTTTCACCAATGGCGTCGGCCATCTCGGCCATCAGCCGGAAGTCGAAGGCCGAATAGGCGGTGCCGATGACCTCCTTGCTTGCGCCCCCTTCATTACTCAGCCAGTCGCCGTTGCCGACTTTTCCGGTAAAGAGATAATCCTTGCTTTCACGGGTGAGCCAATCGAGGTTTCGTTTCATGGCGGCATAATGTTCCCGAATGATTCGGGTGTCACCATAAGTCCGGTAAATTTCATAAGGACAGATGATTCCGGCATCCGACCAGCCAATGTTTGGCCCGTCACCCGGACCGAAAGTGGGGGCATGATCGGCGAAATGACCGTCGGGCATTTGGGCCTCCTCACAGACATCGACCAGCCATCGGCTAAAAAAGGCTGAAACATCCATGTTATAGACCGCTGCACGCATAAAGAACTGGGCATCTCCCGTATAACCGCATCGCTCGTTACGTTGCGGACAGTCGGTTGGGACACCCATGTAATTCCCGCGCTGCGACCAGAGTATATTTTTTGCCAGCCGGTTGAGCAACGGCTCGGAACAGGTGAACTCTCCGACTTCCGGGCAGTCGCTGTGGAAAATTACTCCGGTAAGGTCCTGAAGATTTGGTTTCTCCTTTAAACCCCTGACTTCGACGTATTGAAATCCGTGATAGGTGAAATTGGGTTCGAAGATCTCTTCCTGGTTCCCTTTAAAGGTATATTGATCCAGCTGAATCCGGTGTTTGCTCACTACGGTGAGATTTCCCAAAAAGACGGTCCCGTCGGGATTACGCATCTCCCCATGTTGCAGTTCAACGGTTTCACCGGCCTTCCCGTGAAATTTGAACCGGCACCATCCGACAATATTCTGATCGAAAGCGTAAACATAAACACCCGGTTTCGGTTCATTGACAGATACCGGTTTGATCTCCTGTGTAACCCGGATCGGATTCCCCCGCTGAGCGGCTAATTTCCCGATTTTGGAATCTTTACCGGCTTGTGGCGTTGTGACTGCCGACCATTTCGAATCGTTAAATGTTGGGGTATCCCAGCCACGAAATTCCTTACGGGCATCATAGGTGACCCCTTCATAAATTCCTGCAAACTGAAGCGGTCCGTCTGCTGTGCCCCGCCAGCTACCATCCGACACCATCATCTGACGGGTGCCGTCAGCAAATTCAATCTCCAGTTGTGCCAGGAACAAAGGTTCTGAGCCGTAGATAGTTGTTAATTTTTCTTTCCATTTCTGCCAGCCTCCCCTGTACCATCCGTTGCCTAATATTGCACCTGCGGTATTTGAACCGACATGCACCATTTTTGTGATGTCATAAGTCTGATATTGGACACGTTTGTTGTAATTGGTCCATTCTGGCGCCAGCAGATGATCGCCGACCCGCTTTCCGTTCAGGTGCAATTCATAAAGTCCCAAAGCGGTGGTATAGACCGTGGCGCGGCGTATTGTACGGTCGAGTGTGAATGACTTGCGCAAATAGCGGGGCCTTGCCCATTCGATGGGAGATGGGTCGTTCACGCCGATCCATTTCGCCTTCCAGTCTGCTGAATCCAGTAAGCCCATCGTCCAGTTTGCAGGTTTACTCCAATCTGAGACTTTACCGTTTCTGTCCCAAATCCTCACTTTCCAGAAACACTGTGATCCCGACAACAATGGTTTCCCCGAAAATTCCAGCTGTGAGGTCTTATCCGACTCCACTTTACCGCTATCCCAGAGATCACCCTGATTTTTAACCAGCTTTTCAGCAGCAGAGGAGACTAATATTTCAAAAGCTGTTTGCCTTTCTCCCCGGCCGGTTGATCCGATGATCCAGCTTAGTCGCGGTTTTACCTCATCGATACCGAGCGGATTGGTCAGGTATTCACATCGCAGGTTCTCAATATTGACTCCCGAAGCAATAAGTGTTGTCGCATGAAATAAAAAAACAGCAAGAAATATCTTCATAAAGCGCTGATATTATTTAGTTTGTTTATGATTTCTTTCCTGTTTGCCGAGCATATTTACAATATCTGCAGCACGGGATTTTGGCGACACTTTCAGCGAGATCAGATTACCGTTGCACAGTACCCCTTCCAGGGTCGTATTATAAGGTGCATGAAGTTTGAAATTCAAATCCCAGGTTTTTGGCCATGCCGGGAACAGGAAGATTTTTTTACCATCTGACTGAATCACCATAGATTGTAATGTGAGCATTGATGCGCCGCCGTGACACTGATCGGGTACCCAGTCCTGGTTGGGTCCCCAGAATGCCGGGAACCGACTGCCGGAATGGTGGGAAGCGAAATTGGATACCACCATTTTTGCTGTCTGATCGGCTTTCCCAACGTATGCTGCCTGGATGGAATTTTGTCTCCAGCCGCCCACTAATCCCTCCAGCGGATAAACCCTGTTTGGCTGAGGAGGAACATATTTTTCAACGCTCCGAAGACCGATATCAAAATCCTGACTACCGATGGCAAAGAGTCGGTATGGG
>JAHEYS010000073.1 GCA_023251475.1 Prolixibacteraceae bacterium | reverse complement strand
GTGTTATACTTTCCAAAATTATTGATGTAATAGGAAAATCCAACGGTTGTGATAATGGTGAGAAGGGTTGCCAGCGTACCTCCGGCAGAGATGAACCGGAATTTTGTCTTTCGTGCAGGAGCCAGATAAAAGAGGAAGGCATAAGTAAAGAAGAATAAAGCACAAATGATAAGCCACTTACCTCCAAGCAGCAGATAGTAGGTTAAATCGGATTGCAAAAAACCATTCTTAACCAGAAACTTCATCAGCGTTTGACTTAAGGTGATCAGGGTAACACTGAAAGTCATTAACATGGTCAGGATTACCGCCAGAATTAGGGCAACAAGTCGCTGATTAATCCATGATCGCGTTTCTATGGTATGAATTGTTCCGTTGAAAGCGGCTATTACGGAGACTATTCCGTTAGTTGAGAAAAAAAATGCTGCAAAAAATCCGAAAGATAGCAGTCCCCCCCGAGGTTGAGTGATAATGTTCTCAATGGTTCCCTGAATTGCGACAAAGGCAGTATGGGGCAGGATACTTTGAAGCAGGTTCAGTAGCTGCTGCTGGAAATGGGCGATCGGAATATAGGGGATCAGGGTGAATATGAAGATAATTGCAGGAAAAATAGCCAGGATAAAATTGAATGCAATAGCAGACGCCCTTGTTGAAATGGCACCATCAACGATCCCTTTCCAGAAAAACAGGGCCACGTCATAAAGTGGTACACCGTCAAAAAATGGAAGTTTTATTAATCTGGCTTTCTGACTAAAAAAATCGGCACGTCTGGAGATAAATTGATTAAAAGTTGTCCAAATTGACATGAAAAGCGAATTTTCGGTTAAAAACTAATCTTTGTCAATCCTCAATTGAACAATCTGGGCCTTGCCACCTTTTGATTTTAGCAGGAAATAGACCCTGAAATTTCCATTTCCGGTTTGCATCTTACCGATGGCGTAGGATGAATCATCGCCACCCTGATGGGTAATTTTAAAATCGGTGGGTTTATTCCTGGCAAAAAACTCTTTTAGAATCTGTTCTCCCTGTGCCTGTGAGCAAACTAATTCCCTGTCTATCACCACGAGTTCAATATTCTCATAAAAATTGGAAGCTACGCTTTTGGCATCCCCTGCTTTGAGGCCGGTAATAATTTGTTGGGGAATTTGAGCAAAAGAAATTAGCGGATTCACCAGCAAACAAAACATAAATAATAAAACAAATCCCGATTTCTTTTTCATCACAATGATATTATATTTGAATACATCCACAAGAACCATGCAAATTTAATAAACTGTTTGGCGGAGTAATTTTAAACGCTCATAAAGATACAGTTTTATTATTAAAATAGGCGATGGTGAAAAATTTGTGACTGAAAAATTGGATCTCATTGTTATCTAACCTAATATTGTATTCGTGAAAATACTTTTGCTTACAATAGGGAATACCGACAGGGGGTATATGAAAGAGGGTATAGAGGATTATGTTAAGCGGCTCTCCTTTTATATTCCATTTGAAATTAAGGTTATACCTGATTTGAAAAACCGAAGCACACTTTCTGTCGAGGTTCAGAAGGAGAAGGAGGGACAACTGATCCTGAACCAGGTCTTACCGGGCGATCAGTTGATTCTACTCGATGAACATGGTTCGGAATTCTCATCCGTTGAATTTGCAAAATGGATGGAGAAGAAAATGGTAGCCGGGATACGTCAGCTTGTCTTCCTGATCGGGGGGCCCTATGGATTTTCAAAAATGGTCTACCAAAGGGCAGACTTTAAGATTGCTTTGTCGCAGCTTACTTTTTCACATCAGATGGTGCGCATGATTTTTGTTGAACAGCTCTACCGGGCGATGACAATTATTAAAAATGAACCCTATCATCATGAATAATGGTTAACAGACGATTCATAGGGAGAAACATTTATATTGGTATTGCAATTCCACTATTTTTGGTTTTGCTCCTTTGCGAACTGCTGTTTTTTAAAAAAACCAGCAATGAAAAGGAATCAGATCGTATTTACAGGATTTTTGAGAAAAAGGAGATCGCCCTTACCCAGCTTGTTGATTCAGTTGCTTCCTGTTTAACCGGTCATCCCGGAACATTGGCTGACTGGTCGCTGCTGCGTTTTTTTAATCACGAAGAAGATGGATTGGCGGTGGCCGTTTTCAATGAGAAAACATTATTATTCTGGTCCTCTTCATCGATATCATTTCCCCCGGCTGACAATAACGCGAAGAGAAAAAATGGGCTGGTCCATTTAACTACCGGTTGGTATTATCAGCTTTCGCGCGATACCGGCAAATATACAATCAGTGGATTTCTGCTTCTTAAGCGGGAGTACCCCTATCATAACCGATATATTAACAGTGCTTTTCAGAGAGATTTTAACCTTCCGGACGACTATCAGATTCAAAGAGACCGCCAAGCTGATGGTTTGAATATCATAAATCGTGAAGGGAAGCACCTTTTCTCACTTACTCCTTCCCATAGTGCCCTGGTTTCAGCGCAAACCTCCGATATTTCTGCCATGCTGTACTTTCTTTTTATCCTGATCATCTTAACCCAGATTAATAGATGGCTGAAGCATAGTAAACGAATAATGGCGAGTCTGAAACTTTTAATATCATCGGGTGTCTGCATTTTTATTTACCTGATAATGAATGAGTATAAATTCCCACCTTCGTTATATCAGACCGATTTGTTTACACCGCGTGATTTTGCTTTCAGCAGCAGGCTGGCGTCTTTGGGCGAGTTTTTATTATTATCGATTCTGATGGTTCAGATTGCGAACTCATTTAATGCATTCAGCCATAATAGGGGAGTGCAGAATGATACGGGATTAAGGAAGATATTTCCGGTTTTGTTTGCCGCCTTTTACTTTGCTTTTTCGGTTGCCTTGCTCAAAATATTATTATTGAATTCCAATATTTCGCTCGAATTTTTCAGCGATCTTAAATTTTCAACGATTAATTTTTATGCATTTCTGGGGATCTCTTTTCAGGTATTGGGTTTTGTCAGTATTTCCTGGCGCTTGCGAAATGATTATTTTGGCAGCTCTGGCAAATATATTTTTATGATTATGCTTTTGTGAGCCGGTATCCTTGCATGGATTACCGTTTCGACGCTATGTTTTGAAATTTCGTGGAAGCCGTTTATTTTTTATTTGGTGGTTATATTGATTCTGACGCAATTTAATGTGGACAAGATCCGGGAATATGAGTTTACCTTCCTTTTGGTGATTTCGATCGCTGGCGCCAGCTATGTGAATATTTACGCACAGGATTTGATACAGGGGAAAAGAAACAAGGTTATGGATCTTTGGGCCGTAAAGCTAAGCTCTGAGCGGGATTCGGGTGCCGAGATCTTCCTCACAGAACTTGATAACAAGTTGCGTCAGGATACAGTTATTCAATCGCATCTGCTGCCGCCATATAAAACGCTCGGAACCTATTTCCAGAATAACTACTTTACCGGCTTCTGGCGGAATTACAACATGCAGATAACGGTCTGCAGCCAAAAAGACAGTGTTTATATTACTGACGAAAAGAGGCATTATCCCTGCCTTGATTTCTTCGATACACTGAGGAAAACAAAAGGGGTGCTGGTTCCAGGCAGTAACTTTTATTTCATGGATCGCGTTAATGGCCGGATATCCTATATGGGACAACTTGATTTTATAAATTCAATGAATATCCCGGTCAAAATATTTATTGAACTGAACTCCAAAGTGATTCCTGAGGGGAAAGGATATCCTGAACTGCTGCTGGATGTGCATGCCTCGCGGGAAAGTCAGGATGCAGATTTCAGTTATGCAAAATACTTCGACGGAGTTCTTGTTGACCGGGGTGGCGATTATCAATATGGAATGGCATTGCCTTCAGATATAAATATGAAGGAGGAATATACCTTCTTTTCAAAAAACAGTTACCGCCATTGTGCTTATAATCGTAATGGAAATAATTACGTGATTGTGAGTTATCCCGAAATGAACATCTATGACAGAATCAGTACATTCCCCTATTTGTTTCTGTTGTTCTACCTGATTGGATCACTAATGTTGATTTTTAGCAGGAAGGATCTTCGGATCAGGATCAGGAAACCCGACTTCAGGGAAAAGATACAACTTACACTTATACTTTCACTTCTTGGAATCCTGATCATTATCGGCCTGGGTTTAATGCTCTATAATTCAAGAAAATTGCTTAATTCTGTAAAAGGCAATCTTAATGAGAAGTTAATGTCAGTCTCCTCTGAATTAAGTATGAGAATAGGTCATGAGACAGAGTTAAATGCACCGATGCTCGACTTTATGAACGAACAACTGATCGTTCTGTCTGACATTATCCGGTCAGATATTAATCTCTATGATCTTAACGGGAATCTCTTTGCAACTTCAAGAAGTGAAATATATGATCGGGGATTGTTATCTCGCAGGATGAATCCGGTCGCAATGAAGGCGCTCAAACCGGAACATAAAACCCTTTTTCTGCATAACGAAAACCTTGGGAAGATGAATTTTTTCTCAGCCTATTCCCCTATCTATAATCAGAACAGCCAATTAGTAGGATATCTGAATCTACCCTACTTTACACGACAGGATGATTTTGAAAAGCAGGTCTCTGATTTTATTGTTGCATTTTCGAATTTGTATATATTGCTGATAATTATAAGTTTAATGGTTGCATTGATCATCAGCCATAAATTAACTGCCCCATTACTGCAAATTGAAAACTACCTTAAAGGAATCCGGTTGGGTAAGGCAAATGCTAAAATTGAGTATTTGGGGGAGGATGAAATCGGGCGGCTTGCCAAAGAATATAACAAAAAGGTTGACGAGCTTGCTGAGAGCGCCGAACTGCTTGCCCGGTCTGAGCGTGAATCGGCCTGGCAGGAGATGGCCCGTCAGGTAGCGCATGAAATTAACAATCCGCTTACCCCCATGAAACTGAGTATTCAATATCTGCAGCGGATCAAGGAACAGAATTCTGAAAACTTCGACAAATATTTTTACCGGGTGAGCCGAACGCTGGTAGAACAGATTGATGCCCTTTCACTGATCGCCTCTTCCTTCTCTGATTTCGCAAGGATGCCCAGGATTAATGTGGCACTGATCGATTTGAAGGAACTATTGGGTGAAGTGGTTATTCTGTTCGAAAACATTAATAATCTGTCGGTTTTATTGACCGTTTCCAGAGAGGTACAGATAAAAGTAATGGCAGATAAAGATCAGTTGGGACGGGCGATCATTAATTTGATTAAAAATGGGATGCAGGCAATACCCAGAGAACGGGAGGGAATTATAAAAATAAATTTAAATAAAGATAAAAATTGGGCATACCTCTCCATAACTGATAATGGTACCGGAATTCCAATGGAGCTACAGGATAAATTGTTTGAGCCAAACTTTACTACAAAATCAAGCGGTATGGGATTGGGGCTGGCAATTGCCAAGAAAATAGTAGAAAATTTCAAGGGGGAAATCTGGTTTCAATCAACATTTGATATTGAAACCACTTTTTTCATTAAACTCCCTTTGCCAGAACCAACCTGATCCAGTCGAGGCAGAATTATTAATTCCCCATCTCGGCAAGGAATTTTATTCTTACCATCCTGATCTCTTCAGACTCATAATCATCTCCAAATTCGGCCAAGGCCTCTTCCATGGAATCAGACTCGGCATCCTCCCTGAAATACTTATAGATATCTTCAACCTGATCCTCATCCATCACATCATCGATATAATAATCGATGTTGATTTTTGTGCCTGAATTTACAATCGCTTCAAGCTCGGTGAGTAATTCCCCCATCGTCATTCCTTTGGCGTCTGCAATCTCATTCAAAGCAAGCTTACGGTCGATATTCTGAATAATATAAACCTTGTTCTTGGATTTGTTGGCAACCGACCTGACGACCATATCCTGGGCCCGTTCTATCCCTTTCTCTTCAACATACCTCTTGATTACTTCAACAAACGGCTTTCCATATCTTTGAGCTTTCCCCTGTCCGACACCTATAATCCCCTGAAGTTCCTCAATGGAGGTAGGATATTGGATGGACATATCGGAGAGTGAAGGGTCCTGAAAGATCACAAATGGCGGGAGGTTCTGTTTAACGGCCACTTTTTTGCGCAAATCCTTCAGAATTGCAAACAACTCCGGATCACCCGAGGCATTCCCCCCCTGTGGTACTTCGTCACTCTCTTCCTCCGATTCATAGTCATGATTTTTGACAATCATAAACGATCGGGGCTGGGCCAGAAACGCTCTTCCTGCTTCGGTAAGTTTTAAAACGCCATAGTTTTCAATATCCTTATGAAGGAACCCTGCAATAATGCTTTGCCGGTACACTGCATTCCAAATCTTATCGTCGTATTCATCCCCTTCACCAAATATATCAAGGGTATCATGAGAAAAAGACTTCACAGTAGCGTTTTCTATCCCCAATAAGATACTGACCAGGTGTTCCGCCTTGCATTGCTCCTTTACTTCTATTACTGCCTTTAAGGCTGTAATAACAAGTTCTTTGCCTTCAATCTGCTCTTTAGGATTCAGACAATTGTCGCAGAAACCGCAATTTTCTGTTTCGTATTTTTCACCAAAATAGTGGAGTAGTATGGTTCGGCGGCAGAGTGAAGATTCGGCGAATGCAACGGTATCGAGCAAAAGCTGCTGACCGATTTCCTGCTCAGCCACCGGTTTTCCCTGCATAAATTTCTCGAGTTTCTGGATATCCTTATAACTGTAAAAAGTAATACATTTCCCTTCACCGCCGTCGCGCCCGGCACGCCCGGTCTCCTGATAATAACCCTCGAGCGACTTGGGAATATCGTAATGGATCACAAAACGGACATCAGGTTTGTCGATTCCCATTCCAAAAGCAATGGTGGCAACGATGACATCCGATTCTTCCATCAGAAATTTATCCTGATTGGCTGACCGGGTAGCTGAATCCATCCCTGCGTGGTAGGCAAGCGCTTTTATCCCATTTACCTGAAGTAATTCTGCAATCTCTTCAACCTTTTTGCGACTCAGACAATAAATAATCCCGGATTTGCCTGGATTGCTTTTTATCATCCTGATTATTTGATCTTTAGCTTTATTTTTTGGGCGTATTTCGTAATAAAGATTGGGCCTGTTAAATGATGATTTAAAGACCTGGGCATTCTGCATCCCCAGATTTTTCTGGATATCGTGCTGCACTTTCGGTGTTGCGGTTGCAGTTAATGCCATGATGGGGGCTTGTCCGATCTCATTGACAATGGGACGTATTCTTCGGTATTCAGGACGGAAATCGTGACCCCATTCCGAGATGCAATGGGCTTCATCGATCGCATAGAACGATATTTTTATCCCCTTCAGGAAATCGATATTCTCAAGTTTTGTAAGTGATTCAGGTGCTACGTACAAAAGTTTGGTCTGGCCTCTGGAGATATCCTCCTTTACTTTCTGTATGGCCGTTTTTGTGAGTGAAGAGTTGAGGAAATGTGCAACTCCATCCTCTGTACTGAAACTTCTGATTGCATCAACCTGATTTTTCATCAAAGCAATCAATGGTGATATTACAATTGCCGTACCTTCCTGCATCAGGGCAGGTAACTGATAACAAAGTGACTTTCCTCCACCTGTGGGCATCAAAACAAATGTGTCGTTACCGTCTAATATGCTGTTAATTACCTCTTCCTGTTGTCCCTTGAACCGGTCAAAGCCAAAGTACTTTTGAAGCTGGTCATTAAGTAAATTTCTATCCCTCATAATTGGTGTGAATGTATATCACAATCATTTTAATTTTGTTCCACTAAATTATCAATTTTATTGCCCGGAACAAGTATTAAAATTAAATTCGTAAAAATTTAACATTGGATATTATTGGAACCCGTTTTTATACACCTCAATTGGGGCAAAGAATCGTATATTTGCCGCTGAATTCTTATTCATAATGTGGTTATTCAAAATTTTTAAATAACGGTCAATGTCCATTAAGGAAATACTTACGGGAAAAGAGAAAACGGAGTCAAAGTCGAAGAAAACCAATGAAGAGATGTCTTTTCTGGAACATCTGGAGGAGTTACGATGGCATCTTGTGCGTGCTTCTGCTGCTGTTTTATTTGGAGCCATATTCGTATTTATTAACGTGAAATTTATTATGGATCAGATACTTTTTGCCCCCAAGTATCCCGGATTCATAACAAACAGGGTGTTTGCCTGGGTAGCAGAGAAATTTAATTCTCCCGACCTGGCCATTAATACCCAACCTTTCAGTATCATCAATTATGACATGGCAGGGCAGTTTTCCACCCATTTGAATATTGCCATGATCGGCGGTATTATTCTTGCAATACCATATATATTCTGGGAATTCTGGCGATTTATTAAACCGGCGCTTTATGAAAAAGAGCGCAAACATGCCACGGGTGCGGTTATTTACAGTACGATGTTATTTATGACGGGGGTCTTTTTCGGATATTTCCTCATCGTTCCCCTCTCAACCCATTTTTTCGGTTCATACAGGGTAAGTACCGAGGTGGTCAACCAAATAAATCTCAACTCCTACATCAGTGCTGTAACGACGATCATTCTCGGGAGTGGTGTCGTTTTTGAACTCCCGATTGTCATCTATTTCCTGGCGAAGGTTGGATTGGTCAGTTCAGGATTTTTAATCCAGTACCGGAAACATGCCTATATTTTGTTGCTGATGCTTGCCGCAATCATCACACCTCCCGATGTTTTTAGTATGTTAGTGGTGTCGGGACCTTTAATTCTGCTTTACGAACTGGGAGTTATCCTTGCGAAACGAATTGAAAGAAAACGGATTGACAAGGAACTCCTTGAGGCCTAAAAATATAATTACCTTTAACAATGAAGCTAAGAGCTGAGAATTTAATTAAAAAATACAGGAGCAGAACTGTCGTAAAAGGGGTATCGCTCGAATTGAATCAGGGCGAAATCGTTGGATTACTGGGTCCCAACGGGGCAGGCAAAACGACCTCTTTTTATATGATCGTCGGATTGATTAAAGCAAACGGCGGCCAGATTTTCCTTGACGATATGGATATCACCTCCTTCCCGGTTTATAAAAGGGCACAGCTTGGGATCGGTTATCTGGCACAGGAAGCCTCGGTGTTCCGTCAGATGAGCGTTGAAGACAATATCCGGTCAATCCTTGAGATGACCAAATTCTCCAGGGAATATCAGCACGAAAAACTCGAATCACTGCTTGATGAATTTGGTCTGCAGCGGGTCAGAAAAAGTACGGGTATTCAGCTGTCAGGTGGTGAACGCCGCCGGACGGAGATTGCACGATGCCTTGCCATAAATCCGGCATTTATCCTTCTCGACGAACCGTTTGCGGGGGTTGATCCGATCGCGGTTGAGGATATTCAGCAGATTGTATTCCGGTTGAAAGATAAAAATATTGGGATTCTGATCACAGACCACAATGTTCATGAGACACTTTCGATTACTGACCGCTCATATTTGTTATACGACGGACGGATTCTTAACAGCGGATCAGCCGAGGAGTTAGCTGAAGACGAGGAGGTTCGCCGGTTGTATCTGGGTCAGAATTTTGAGTTGCGACGTCCCGTTTTAAAGAAGCCGGATCCCGAAGCGGAGTCTGCTGAGGAATAATTTCCGAATTATTTTTTCGCACCTCCGCTACATAAAAAAAAACACTATATTTGCAGCGCTAAAAAATGCGGATGTGGCGTAATTGGTAGCCGCGCCAGACTTAGGATCTGGTGCCGAGAGGCGTGGGGGTTCGAGTCCCTTCATCCGCACAGATGACCATAAACCGCTTTTTTTCCCTAAATGGAAATGAAGCGGTTTTTTTATTAATTATTCAGGTGAGGCTTTCGCCCGAATAAAAGCTTTTAGGATTATAAAAGAGAAAATTATGAAAATTTCGCAGACTAGTATTGATGATTTGAATGTTGTTGTCAAAATTGCCATCGAGAAGCAAGATTATGAGGCAACAGTTAATGAAACCTTGAAAGATTATCGTAAGAAGGCCAATATGCCAGGATTTAGAAAAGGGATGGTACCTGCCGGTCTGATTAAAAAAATGTACGGAAAGGCCGCTCTGGCAGATGAGGTGAATAAACTTTTGAGCCGTGAACTGACCAAATATATTACTGACCAGAACCTGAATGTCCTTGGGGAACCACTACCGTCTCAAACAGAACAGGCCATTATTGATTTTGGCAGCGATGCAGATTTTGAATTTGCTTTCGACCTGGGTCTGAGTCCGGTGATTAACATCGACTTCGGCAAAATTGGCAAACTGCCGTTTTATGAGATTGATGTTGATTCCCAATTGATAGATAACCAGATTGATGGTTATACCAATCGTTTCGGGGAGAAAATAAATGCTGAGGTAGCTGGTGAAAAAGAGACCATTATCGGCGACTTTGTGAAGGTTGATGAAGCGGGTAATGTTGTTGAAGATGGCGTTTCTGCCCAGGATGTTCAAATGGCTGTACAGCTAATAAAAGATGAAACTGTAAAACAATTGTTTATTGGCGCCGGTGTCGGTGATGTGCTGAAATTCAACCCAAGAATTGCGCTGGCAGATGATCATGAAGTGACCCATTTACTGAAGGTGAAACATGATGAGGTAACTGCCGTTGACGGTGATTTTAACTTTACGGTAAAGACCATCAATACTTTTGTCCCTGCTGAGATTAACGAGGATTTATTCAATAAAGTTTATGGCGACGACTCCGGAATTCAGACTATTGATCAATTTCGTGAGCGTATACACACCGAATTAAAAGCAAATCTTTTATATTCAAGCAACTATAGATTCCTGGTCGATGCAAAGGAGATTTTGACTTCGGCTGTATCGATGAAATTGCCGGAGGAATTTCTCAAAAGATGGCTCGTGGAGACCAACGAAAAAGTTACTGCGGAACAGATTGAAGAGGAATTTGATAATTTCCGGAAGGATCTGGAATGGACGCTGATTAAAAGTAAGCTTGTTAAGGAGAATGATTTAAGAATTGAGGAATCGGATATTGCCGAAATGGCCCGCGAAATGGCAAGAATGCAGTTTCAGCAATATGGTATGAATAATGTTCCTGACGAATACCTCGACAATTATGCCAACTCCATTCTTCAGAATAAGGAGCAGAAACAGAAGATGGCTGAGAAGAAGGTTGAAGATAAAGTTCTTGAACTGATTAAAGAGAAAGCAACAATTGATTTTAAGAAGGTTACACAAAAGGAGTTTGACGATTTATTTGAAAAATAAATCCCGGATCAAAGTAATCGCACTATTTTTATAACTTTGTGGGACAATTCGTTTATCGGGAGGTTTAGTCATTCAGATAAACGAAGTGTTCTTGCAAAGTTTTTCATTTTTAAAGGATTGTATTATGAAGGAGAATAATGACGAATTCCGCAAATATGCGACGAAACATTTAGGCATCAGTAGCCTGAGTCTGCACAAATATGAATCAATCTATGCCAATGCCTATATATCCCCGACAATCATTGAAGAAAGGCAGTTGAACGTTGCCCAGATGGATGTCTTTTCACGGTTGATGATGGACCGGATCATCTTTCTGGGGATTGCCATTGATGATTATGTGGCAAATATTATTCAGGCGCAATTGCTGTTTCTCGAATCGGCAGATCCGGGAAAAGATATTCAGATCTATTTTAACTCCCCGGGAGGATCTGTTCATGCCGGACTGGGAATTTACGATACCATGCAGTACATCAATTGCGATGTGGCGACCATCTGCACCGGTATGGCCGCTTCCATGGCGGCTGTATTAATGACTGCCGGCACCACAGGAAAACGGTCAGCATTGAGGCATTCACGCATTATGATTCACCAGCCTATGGGAGGCGCACAGGGACAGGCGTCAGATATACAAATAGTTGCAAAGGAAATCGCGAAACTGAAGACCGAGTTGTATCAGATTATTGCCAGTCATTCAGGACAGACCATCGAAAAGGTTGAACTCGATTCAGACCGTGATTACTGGATGACCGCCCAGGAAGCGAAGGATTATGGGATGATCGATGATATCCTGATCCGCGATAAAAAGTAATTGGGAGTATTGCTCCCAATCATTAACACTTATTTTGTATAATGAAAAAAATGGATAAATGTTCGTTTTGTGGCAGGGATAAAAAAGATGTTCACATCCTGATTGCCGGTATGGAGGGTCACATCTGTGAAAACTGTATCGAGCAGGCTCACGCCATAATCGAAGAGGAGTTTAAGAAAAATAAGGGCTTTGACCTCTCGGGTGTCGAATTGAAAAAGCCCAAAGAGATCAAAGATTTTCTTGATCAGTATGTTATCGGCCAGGATGACGCAAAAAAAGTGTTGGCTGTAGCAGTTTACAACCACTATAAACGTTTAAATCAGCACGCTGATGACGAAGGTACTGAGATTGAAAAATCAAATATCATCCTTGTAGGACCTACCGGGACAGGCAAAACATTATTGGCTAAGACGATTGCTAAAATGTTGCATGTTCCCTTTACTATTGTTGACGCTACGGTGCTGACAGAGGCGGGTTATGTGGGTGAAGATATTGAAAGCTTACTTACCAGGTTGCTGCAGGTTGCCGATTATAATGTCGACGCGGCACAACGGGGAATCGTGTTTATCGACGAGATTGATAAGATTGCCCGTAAAGGGGACAATCCTTCCATCACCCGCGACGTCTCGGGAGAAGGTGTGCAGCAGGGGTTGCTTAAACTTCTTGAAGGGTCGGTGGTCAATGTTCCGCCTCAGGGGGGCAGGAAGCATCCCGAACAGAAAATGATACCTGTGGATACGAAAAATATCCTGTTTATTTGTGGCGGGGCTTTTGAAGGGATTGAAAGGAAAATCGGCCAGCGTTTGAATACAAAGGTGGTTGGATATAAGGCCAGCCTTGACAGCGGAGTCGTGGACCGAAACAATCTGCTACAGTATGTATCACCTCAGGATCTGCGGTCGTTTGGACTAATTCCTGAAATTGTTGGTCGGTTGCCGGTACTTACCTATCTTGTTCCTCTGGAAAGAGAAGCGCTCAGGCGTATTCTGACCGAGCCAAAGAACTCAATTATCAAGCAATATGAGAAATTGTTTAAAATGGATGGGATTAAAATCACATTCCTTGAAGAGACTCTTTATCTTATTGTAGACAAGGCCATTGAATTTAAATTGGGCGCTCGTGGCCTTCGGGCCATTTGCGAAACGGTAATCATGGATGTGATGTTCGAAATGCCATCTGGTTCGCACACCGAAATCGTGATCACCCCTGAGTTTGCCATGGAAAAGATCGATAAATTAAGTGCAATCAGATTACAGGCCGGATAAATCTGACGCCCCTGCGCATATAAAAAGGTCGTTCTGCTGCTGCAAAACGACCTTTTTAGTAAGAACAGCCCGCTTTTTATTCAGGCATCTTATAAACAATAGAATTAATGGTCATTCCTGCACCGACTGAAGTTAGGATTATCGTGTCACCCTTCGAAATCTGATGATCTTCCATCTTATCCTTTAATACCAGGTCCAGCAATGTGGGAACAGTTGCGGTTGATGAATTCCCAAATTTCTGAATGGTCATCGGCATTATATTCTTATCATAATCGCGTCTGCCATAGAGTCTGAATACCCTGCTGAGGATGGCCTCATCCATCTTTTCGTTGGCCTGATGAATCAGAACTTTACTGATATCGGTCAGGGTAAGACCGGCTTTATCCAAACTCTCCTTAACGACCCCGGGAACAGTACTTAATGCATAGGCATATACTTTGGATCCAAGCATCCTGAGATATTTATAACCTTTGGGGTTGTCAGGGTTTGCCGAGATTCCCATTACCAGCATATTTTGATCGTAATCAGAACGGCTCGCATGCGATAAAATCCCAACCGGCGTTTCGCTCTCCAATGCCTCTACAATTACTGCTCCTGCTCCGTCGGAAAAGATCATACGGTCACGGTCGTAAGGATCTGCCACTCTTGACAAAACATCGGCGCCGATTACCAACCCGCGTTTAAAAGTGCCGCTTTTAATATAGGCGTCAGCGATAATCATGGCAGTTGTCCATCCGGGACAACCAGAAGTAACATCATTGGTCAGTACCGACGGATTGTTGATTCCAAGTTTTGCCTTTACCCGATTGGCGAGGGCTGGCATTTGGTCCGGGACCAGAATTCCCTGAACCACATCCCCGAAATTATGGGCAACAAGAATAAATTCAAATGTTTCAGGATCTATACCTGACGTTTCTATCGCGTCACGGGCTGCATAAGTGGCTAAATCACTTGTTACCTGATCTGATTCGGCGTATCTGCGCTCTTCAATATTTGTAATCTCACAAAATTTACGGATAATTTCCGAATTGGGAGTTTCAAATTTTTTATTGGTTGCCGGATCATAAAATTCAGCATTCAGGAAGAAATCGTTTGGAATTATCCTCCCCGGGATATACGATCCGGTTCCAACAATAACAGTATAAACTTTTTTATTCATATCAATTATTTACTATTCGTAAGCGTTTTATTAATGATTTTCTCCAATTGAAATGTGTTGCCGTCATAAACTCCATAAGTGCATTCTTTAAACCAGTCTCCAAGGATAATCATCCTGCTGTTTTCTGTCAGCTGAAAATCCAGGGCAATATGCCTGTGCCCCACTACGAAATAGTCAAAATATTTCTCCTTTAAGGTCTTGCGTGCGAAAATAATCTGATGTTCACGGTGTTCACCCAAAAATCCATCTCCATAAATCCCTTTCCCCAACCTGCTGTATTTCGACCAGTAGTGTGCGAACCGGAAGGATAAATCGGGATGAATTTTTGCAAATGCCCACTGGGCGATCTTATTGTGGAAAAACCTTGTTAACAGCTGGTATTTAAAGTCTGTTTTCCCCAGGTCATCACCATGTGCAAGAAAGAATTTTTTTCCGAACAGTTCCGTCTCAAAAGGTTCATGGTGGACGATCATCCCTGTTTCACGGGGCAGATAATCGAAAACCCAGATATCATGATTTCCGGTGAAAAAGTGAACAGGTATTCCACTGTCACAAATCTCCGCGATTGCGCCGAGCACGCGAACAAACCCCTGAGGCGCCACTTTGCGGTACTCAAACCAGAAATCAAAAATATCTCCGAGAAGATAAATGCTTTCCGCATCCTTTTTGATCTCGTGCAGCCAGCTTACAAAAAGCAGCTCCCTTTCCCGGTTATGCTTTAGCGCCGGGGCGCCAAGATGAACATCAGAAGCAAAATATATTTTTTTTGACAGGCTCAAACCTAATAATTAGCTTATTTTAATATGCGTTCTTCAACTTCGCGGCAAAGATAGACGTAAAATGCGATTTTTCAAGGCTACGGTAAGTTTGTAGAAAATTTATAATAGGTGAAAAAATAAACATTGAAGTTTAAAAATTCCCCCTGATCATTAATTGTCAATTAATGAATTACTTAAAAATTCTGGTCAAGGTCTGGTTCAGGGCAGGGCCCTTCAGATCTCTTCCAATTATCACCCCATCCTTATCCAAAAGATAATTGAACGGTAACTCCTGGATATTGTAACTGGTTACTGCCTGGTAACTCCCTTTCATGTCCCCCACATTAATACAGTTTAAATTGTCATTTAAGATCGCTTCCATCCAGGCGACACGGTCGTTGTCGACACTGACCATATAAATTTCGAACCCCCGGCTTTTAAACTTGGAATAAATCTCTGAAAGAACGGGATTGACAATTCTTGATGCCCGGTCTTTTGCTGACCAGAAATGGAGTAAAACATATTTTCCATGTAACGACCATAATTCTCTGATATGGCCGTCAGCATCGGGGAGGATAATATTGGGGGAATTGACGGCATTGTTTTGCAGCAAGGTGCTCAGTTTTTTGCTTTTTTCCTGCTTGATGAATTCAAGGGTATTATTGTATAGCGCAATGACCTGTTCATTTTTCGGATACACTGAATAGAGGGCTGAAGCGGCAGTTTTCATGGTCTGAAGATCATTGACCACAAAGTTTTTATCGTCCCATTTTTGGTAAAGTGCATACACGGAAGCCAACGAAAACGGATTCCTTTTAACAAATGCAGTTACATAGTTTGAATGGTCAGAGGTTATCCTGGTAAACCGGGTGTTCCACTCCTCAATTTTTGAAGTGAAATTCGGATCATTTTTATGGACATCGTAAAGTCTTTGCAAGGAATCAATCGTTATTTTTGCCTTATAGAACCGGTTATCAAGATCCCTTAGTATCGCAGAACCTGATGATCCGGAAACTTTATAATCCCGTGTGAAATTCTTGTACGATCCCGATATATTGGCTGTTTCTGCCGAATCGACCAGTAAAGTCACAAAACTTGATTTCGAGAGTTTTAAAAGATAAAATGCAGGCGATGAAGTTCTCCCCTTGAATACGAATTTCCCTTTGTTATCCAGTTTTACAGAGTCAGAAGAGGATTGATTGCTAATGAGCAATCTGTTAAGGTAGATTGTTTTTCCTGCCCCGCCATCCAATTGTCCGGAAATGGTAAAATTGGATTTCTTACCGCACCCGGAGAGGACGATCAGAACAGTCAAAACGTAAATTGCTTCTTTCATCATTATATAAAAATAAAATAATTTCTAAACATATAAATCCTTTTCGGCATTCCTGCTATATTCCCGAACCCAGGATAACAAAAGTATAAAATCCTCGTTAAAACCAATCAATTGATTTCTGTTTACGCACCTTTTATTGACATAGTTCTGCATGAGGGTCAATCTGCAATTTTTTTTAACTATTTTTGCCCCCTCGAAAAATTGGTTGCGTGCAAATTCATTACAATATAGATAATTTCAATGCTGTAAACCCGGTTGTCACTATCGGTACTTTTGACGGTGTGCATATGGGACACCGCGAAGTCATCTCTGAACTTAAACGGATCACCGCTGTATCGAAGGGGGAATCGGTCGTTTTTACCTTTGAACCACATCCCCGAATCGTTATTTCACCACAGGAGGATTCGCTCAGGTTATTATCCACAAAAAAAGAGAAAATCCGGCTGATGGAACAACTGGGGATTGATCATCTGGTGATCTATCCTTTTACTGAAGCTTTTTCTAAATTGTCCTACAATGAATTTGTCACAACAATCCTTGTGGGGCAAATGAAAATTGCCAGCCTTGTTGTCGGTTATGATCACCGGTTCGGACAAGGGCGAAAAGGTGACTTTAATTCACTGGAGACCCTTTCGGGGTTGCTCAATTTTAAAGTTGAACAACTTTCACAGTTACTTGTTGATAATAAGGTAGTAAGTTCTACCAAAATCCGATTGGCACTCGAAGAAGGCGATGTAGCTACGGCAAACCATTTGCTTGGGTACCATTATACCCTTACCGGAACAGTGATCAAGGGAGAACAACTTGGTCGTAAAATGGGGTTTCCGACAGCCAATATCGACACTTTTGACCCGCATAAACTGGTTCCCGGCGATGGGGTGTATGCTGTAATAACCGAATACGCAGGAAAGAGATACAACGCAATGCTTAATATTGGTATCCGGCCAACCGTCAACCATAATGCAGATCACAGAACCATTGAGGTAAATATTTTCGATTTTGATCAGGATATTTATGATCGGGAGATTTCCCTGTTTTTTGTGGAGAAAATCAGGGAGGAGCAAAAATTTGCCGGAATTGATCAGCTGCGGGAACAACTGGTTTGTGACAGAATCTCTGCGCTGAATATGCTTTCACAAAGTAATTTGTTGTAAATTTGAGTTTTAATAATAAGTACTTTTAAATATAATAAAATGATTTCAGAAGATTATAAGGTTAAAGATATCTCCCTGGCGCCGTTTGGCCGCAAAGAGATTGAAATTGCAGAGAAAGAGATGCCCGGGCTGATGTCGCTTCGAACAAAATACGGAATTCTAAAACCTTTAAAAGGATCCAGAATCATGGGATCTTTGCATATGACCATCCAAACTGCTGTTTTGATTGAAACCCTGGTGGAACTGGGCGCCGAAGTGAGATGGTGCAGCTGTAATATTTTCTCTACCCAGGACCATGCCGCCGCCGCAATTGCTGTCGCAGGTATTCCTGTGTTTGCATGGAAAGGGGAATCATTAGCCGAGTATTGGTGGTGTACCGAACGTGCACTTAACTTTGGTGATGGTAATGGTCCCACATTAATTGTAGATGATGGGGGCGATGCCACCATGATGATTCATCGCGGATATGCAGCCGAGGATGATATTAAAATTCTCGATGCACCTGTAAGTGCCGAGGATGAAATTGAACTGAACAAGTTATTAAAAAGGGTGCTTAACGCCGATGCAAACCGCTGGCACCGTCAGGCAAAAGAGATCAAAGGGGTATCGGAAGAGACTACAACGGGAGTCCACCGCCTTTACCAAATGGTGGAACAGGGAAAATTGCTTTTCCCCGCCTTCAACGTAAATGATTCTGTCACAAAATCGAAATTTGATAACCTTTACGGTTGCAGGGAATCGCTTGCAGATGGAATTAAACGGGCTACAGATGTGATGATCGCCGGGAAAGTGGCGGTTATTGCCGGGTACGGGGATGTTGGGAAAGGATGCGCCCACTCAATGAGATCCTATGGCGCCAGGGTAATCATAACTGAGATTGATCCTATTTGCGCATTGCAGGCTGCAATGGAAGGTTTTGAAGTGAAAACGATGGATGAGGCGGTTTCGGAGGGTAATATCTTCGTTACTACAACCGGGAACCTGGATATCATTACCGGTGAGCATATGGCAGCCATGAAGGATCAGGTAATTGTATGCAATATCGGTCACTTTGATAACGAGATTCAGGTGTCACGTCTTGAGAAATGGGAAGGGATCATTAAGATAAATATTAAACCGCAGGTTGATAAATATGTTTATCCCGATGGACATGCGATCTTCCTGCTTGCCGAAGGACGTCTGGTAAATCTTGGTTGTGCCACAGGCCACCCTTCGTTTGTAATGAGTAACTCATTTACCAATCAGACACTGGCTCAGATCGAGTTATGGAAAAAACAATACGAAATTGGTGTTTACCGTCTGCCTAAACATCTCGATGAGGAGGTTGCCAGACTTCACCTCGAGCAGATTGGGGTGAAACTTACAGTTCTGACAGCTGCACAAGCCGAATACCTTGGAATATCACCGAATGGCCCTTATAAGCCAGAGCATTACAGGTACTAAAAGGAGCGCTGATAATGGTGGCATTTTTTCCTGAAACAGGAAGAAATGCCACTATCTGCAAAAGAATGGTTTAGTTGGTTACCGTGAGGCTTAGATAGGCCGAAATAATATTGTAACTCTGAAGGTAATGTGTCGACGGCCCTTTCACCGGTTGCCCGTTTCCCATTAAATTAAACTCCGATCCGCATTTATTGCAAATACCAAAGAAATCGCTGCTATAGACCGTATTGGGCGGGGAGACGAGATTCTTAACCGGTTGGATGGTAACGGTCCCTGAATAATCCTTCTCATAGGGACAACAGGCATCATAGGCAAAATACTGCGGTAAATTGGGATCAACACATACCACAATAATCCCTTTATATCCTTCTGTGGCGAATAAAACCGAATTGCCCGGGATCATTAAGTGATTATAGTTGGATAACGGGATCCTCAGGTTAACCTTTGTATAAGGCAAAAACGTGTTCTGATCCTTTGTGCATCCAAACGCCAGGGTCATTGCCAGCGCGAACAGGGTAATTTTTAAAGGTGTAATTCGTTTTAAAATAATCATTTGATCTTTTTTTATCGAATGCTAAGATAGGTAAAATGCCGGTCAATTTGCCTAAGTTTTCCAATTCATCTGCCTGAGAAAATTTATTCCTGAAATGGATGGGGTGAAATTTTGTTCGTAGGCGAAAAAAGTGTGGCGCCGGCAACAATAAAACCTGGGGGAAGCAAATTGAAGATTAATTTTGGCAGATGGATAACTGATCACGGAAAGATCTGAAAAACGGAGAAATGCAATAAGCAAATCCGATAAATGATTGTATATGTGTCGTATATGACTGAGCGCGGAGCGGAATTTACACGAACTTTCACCGATTGTCAGATCTCAAACGGTGACCAAAAAAATATCTTAAATCTTTAGTTCGATTTTTTCAACTTCAAATTTGTATTTTTCTTAAAGAATATTTTAAATTTGTATTCAATCAGATCGGGAAGAGTTCCGGCATACCGGAGTTCTTCTTGTTTTTTATGTATTATCAGCAAAATTTTTAATTAGATGGGCAAAATTACGTATATCTCTGCCGAAGGACTAAAAAAACTTAAAGCAGACCTTGATCATATGGTCAATGTCGAGAGGCCGGCTATATCCAAAAATATCGGTGAAGCTATTGAAAAAGGGGATATTTCTGAAAATGCAGAGTATGATGCTGCAAAAGATGCGCAGGGAATGCTCGAGGCTAAAATAGCATTGTTGCAGAACCAGCTGGCCAGTGCCCGTATTATTGATCAATCGAAAATTGAAACCGATGTGGTTCAGATCATGAATAAAGTCACGATCAAAAACACAAAAAATAATTCGACCATGACCTATACGATCGTTTCGGAACACGAGGCGGATCTCAAACTTGGGAAAATAAGTGTAAATACACCTATTGCCCAGGGACTTTTGGGCAAGCGGATTGGTGATTCCGTGGAGATTAAAGTGCCATCGGGCGTAATCCCCTTTGAAATCATTAATATTGAATTAGGAATTTAATGCTATAAAGGGTCTGATATGGCAACCATTTTTTCAAAAATTGTGAATGGAGAGATCCCTTGTTACAAAGTGGCTGAGGATGGACAATTCCTTGCATTTCTGGATATTTTCCCCATCGCTGCAGGCCATGTTCTGGTTATCCCGAAGGTGGAAACAGACTACCTGTTTGATCTTGAAGACCAGGATTTATCAGGATTAATGCTTTTTTCAAAACGTGTTGCGATCGCACTTAAAAAGGCAGTCCCATGTAAAAAGGTGGGAATTGCAGTTCTTGGTCTTGAGGTGCCCCACGCCCATATTCATCTAATCCCACTGAACAGCGAGAGTGATATCAATTTCTTAAAGCCCAAATTAAAACTAACCACCGACGAGTTTGATGAAATCTCCTCCAGGATAGCCGGTGAGTTTGTTTAAATATCACTTCCTGCACCTTGCTTATTTCACCCGGTCGGGATTCTTACGAATAAATTCTTCCCAATTTTTCACCACCTTACCGGATGAAGGATTTTTCAGCTGAAGAAAGTGACATACGGCTGTAGCTAAACCATCTGTGGCATCCAGATCATCGGGCATTATCTCAATTTTAAACATTTGTTTCAAAAAATAGGCGACCTGCTCCTTGGTTGCAGAACCGTTACCGGTTATCGCCTGTTTAATCCGTAAAGGGGCATATTCAAAAATGGGAATGTTTCTGTAGAGTGAAGCAGCCATCGCCACTCCCTGGGCTCTGCCAAGTTTTAACATGGATTGAACATTCTTGCCGAAAAAAGGGGCTTCGAGCGCCGTTTCATCTGGTTTGTACTCATCAACAAGATAGAGGGTCCGTTCAAAAATGTGGCTGAGCTTCTGGTAATGCCCCGTAAAGCCCGATGTTTTTATCACCCCCATAGCCACAACATGCGCCTTATTCTTTGTGATTTTAAGCACACCGTATCCCATGATATTTGATCCCGGATCAATTCCTAATATTGTTGTGTTAATTTCCACGTCCCTTTTTTTTCAAACTTACCCGAAATAAACGGGTGTTCCAAATTCAGAAAGGAAGATTTTTCAGATCAATATTTCCTCCCGAAAGAATTATCCCGACCCGCTGATTTTCGAATAACCCCCGGTTTTCGAGAATTGCTGCCAGCGGAACGGCAGATGACGGCTCAATAATGAGCTTCATCCTTTCCCAGACCAATCGCATCGCCTGAATAATGGAGGCTTCAGAAACGGTTAATATAGTATCAACGTTGATTCTTATAATTTCAAAGTTGATTTCCCCCAGCGAGGTAAGCAAGCCGTCAGCGATGGTAACAGGATGGGCTGACGGAATAATGTACCCCGCTTTAAAAGAACGGAAGGCATCATCAGCCCCCGAAGGTTCTGCAGCAATAACCCTGCAGGATGAAGAAAGTGCCTTCACCGATAACGCGGTTCCGGAAAGTAATCCTCCACCCCCTACCGGGCACATCATCACCTCAATATGGGGAATCTCCTCCATAAACTCTTTGGCTGCTGTCCCCTGTCCGGCAATTACTTTGCCGTTATTATATGGATGGATTACCGTTAACCCGTTAATGTCGGCTATCCGGCTGAGCGTTGCCTCCCTGGCCTGGAGTGTTGGTTCACAATAGGTGATAATTCCCCCGTAGCCGGCCACCGCTTTTTTCTTTATTTCGGGAGCGTTTGAAGGCATAACGATATGTGCCTGAATCCCCTTTATGGATGCCGCAAATGCCAGAGCAGCCGCGTGATTCCCTGAAGAGTGTGTTCCGACCCCCCGGGATGCCTGTTCCGCTGTTAAGGAGAAGACTGCATTACAAGCCCCGCGAAATTTGAATGCCCCGGTTTTCTGAAGGTTCTCACATTTGAAAAAAATCTCTGCCCCGGTTATCCGGTTAATGGCGCTGCTGGTCATTACCGGGGTTTGATGAATATACCCGCCTGTCAGCAGTTGTGCCTGGATAATATCTTCAAAATCGGGAATTTTCACTCTGCTGGTTTTTTCTGGTTTGATTTTTTATCAAGGTATTCGATCATCAGTTCCCGTATCCGCTTCTCTACATCATAATTTGAAGCATTGACGGGCAGGGCGTTAAATGCATTGCAAAAGAGCATGAAGTCCTCCAGTGCATCACCCTTAAATCCGGAGACTTTTTCAATAATTTCCTTATTGTAAACCAACGAAAGTATCTTCCAGTCACGCTCTGAATGGATGGCTGTTAAAGTAGCACGTTTCTCCTTTTCATCCTTGCTGAGATAATAGGAGATAAATGACAACGGTTTTGAGATGGCAGTAAGTGTTTTGGGCTTCGATGCGAAGTAATCACTCCTCAGTTCAACAGGAACATCCACCGATTTTCCCATCGGAATCCCGGTCATATTGACCTTGGGGGCGCTGCTGGTCACTTCAACCTGTCCAAGCAATATTTTTACTGGCGATAATTCAATTTTTGAAATTCCGTTTTCTGTATTAAATATTTCTTTTACAGCAATTTTTTTATCCTTGTAATTGAGGGATTTGAAGGTCAGCGTATCGGAAGGGTCGGCCTGAATTGAAAATTTGCCGGCCGCATCCGTCATCGTCCCCCCCCGAACCCGCATATTCAGAACCTGCACATAACCAACCGGCTCTTTGGTCATCTCATCAATCACTTCCCCCTTGACATTGACCATGTCTTCGTTGAAGTACAACTGGCAATAGCCCGTGAACTGAAATCCGGCAATGAACAGCAAAATAATTGAAACAATCCGGATGTATTTTGTGGTCATCTGTCTTACCTTTGATAAAATAAAAAATATAGCGACGTGCAGAATTTTTTGCGATTCAAATCCATTACCTGTGAGCTGAATTATCTTAAAGATGTCAATTTACCTGAATTGGTTGTTTAATAGGAGAGGTGTTTGATTCTCTCCATGGCTTTATTCACATTTTCCCGGTCAGCAAACGCCGAAAAACGGAAATATCCCTCGCCGGATGGACCAAAACCAGATCCGGGAGTACCCACCACATTGCAGTCGTTCAGTAATTTATCGAAAAATTCCCAGGAGGAAAGATTGTTCTTTGTTTTCACCCATACATATGGAGCATTAATCCCTCCAAAAACGGTATAACCCGATGCCGTAAGGCTCTCCCGGATGATCCTTGCATTTTCAAGATAATAGGAGATGAGTTCTTTTACCTCTTTTTTGCCCGCATCGGAATAGATTGCAGCAGCTGCTTTTTGTACCGGATACGACACCCCGTTAAATTTAGTGGTATGCCTGCGCATCCAGAGGGGCTTCACCTGCACCGCATTTCCATCACGGTCGTAAGCAACCAGCTCATCAGGAATTACGGTGAAGGCACACCGGGTTCCGGTAAAACCGGCAGTTTTTGAAAAACTTCTGAATTCAATCGCAACCGACCTGCCCCCTTCAATTTCGAAAATCGAGTGTGGGATGGCATCCTCTGTGATATATGCTTCATAAGCGGCATCATACAAGATGATGCTCTTGTTTTTAATGGCATAATCGACCCACTGTTGCAGCACCTCTCTGTTGGCGACAGTTCCTGTCGGATTGTTCGGAAAGCAAAGAAAGATCAGATCCGGCCTTGTTGAAGGTAACTCAGGAATAAAGCCGTTCGCCTCGTTGCAAGGCATATAAACAATATTGTCAAAATAGCCGTTCGATTGGCAAATACCGGTTTTCCCCGACATCACCGTAGTATCGGCATAAACTGGATAAACCGGGTCACAGATCGCTATAATATTTTCATTACCAAATATCTCCTGTATGTTTCCCGTATCGCATTTCGATCCGTCCGACACAAATATCTCGTCGGCAGAGATGGATACGCCACGTTGATTATAATCATTCAGGGCAATGGCTTCGCGCAGAAAATCGTATCCCTGCTCAGGACCATATCCCTTAAACGTATTTTTGTTCCCCATCTCCTCCACCCCCTCGTGAAAAGCTTTGAGTATAGCCGGGGTCAACGGTTGGGTAACATCCCCTATCCCCATTCTGATAATGTCCTTGTCCGGATTTGCAGCTGCAAATTCTCTTACCCTGCGACCAATTTCAGGAAATAAATATCCTGCTTTTAATTTCAGGTAGTTTTCGTTAATATATGCCATTTAATCAATTGTAATATAGTTATTTATATTTTAACTTTCCCTTTATAGGGTCAACAAAGATACAAAATATATTTTTGGGTTTCCCCGGTGATGGCAGAACCAATTTGTTGATTGGAAGATCTTACCTTGAATATTGAGATTAAAATTCAGATCTTTAATGAAAAATATGATCTGCCCTGCTTTTTACCGGGATTTTAATAAATTTAACTTTTCAATACAGAAGATGCAATTATTTAATAATGGTTTATAGATGAAGGTATTCAAATTTGGAGGCGCCTCGGTAAAAGACGGTGATGGCGTAAGAAATCTGGCTTCGATTATCCGGCGTTATCCGGAAAACCTTATCGTTGTGGTTTCTGCAATGGGAAAAACAACCAATGCACTTGAAGCTTTAACAAAGTGTTACTTTAATGGAGACAATAATGGTATACTCCATAATATCGAGATATTAAAACGATATCATTTTGATATCATTTTGGATCTCTTTAACGGAATCCCAAATGCCATAGAACGGGAGATTTCGCTCGATTTCGAGCTGTTCGGGACCCGGCTTGGGCATGCACCATCGCTCGATTACGATTTTGAATACGACCAGATCGTCTCAATGGGTGAACTCCTCTCCACAAAAATTGTGAGCGCCTATCTTAACACTGTTGGCCTCCGCAATAAATGGATGGACATCCGGCATGGGTTAAGAACCGATGCTGCCTGGCGGGAAGGGAATGTTGACTGGTCACTTTCTTCCCGGTTAATTCAATCACAATTTAACTTCAAAGATACCACTGTCTATCTGACCCAGGGATTTGTTGGGGCCACAGTTACGGATCAGACCACAACATTAGGCCGCGAAGGATCAGACTATACAGCCGCCATTATGGCGAATATCCTTAATGCTGTGAGCGTTACGATATGGAAAGATGTTCCCGGGATAATGAATGCCGATCCCAATAAATTTGAAGTTACCCATAAGCTGGATATGCTCTCGTATCGTGAAGCGGTTGAAATGACCTATTACGGTGCCAAAGTGATTCATCCCAAGACGATGAAACCGTTGGTTGAGAAGGATATTCCACTTTACGTCCGCTCCTTTATTCATCCGGATGAGAATGGATCTGTGATTTGCAGCATCGATCATGTGATGAACTATGAGCCGGTTTTTATTTCAAAGGAGGAACTGGTCCTGATAACGATTTCCCCGATTGATTTTTCTTTTATAGCCGAAGAGAGCATCAGCAGGATATATAAGCTTTTTGCCCATCACCGGATTAAGGTTGACCTGGTTCAGCAATCGGCTATGAATTTTTCGGTGGCAATCGAGCGGCCTGAACGGGGGTTTGATCAGCTGATCGGCGATTTAAAAAAGAAATTTGTCGTACACTACAACGACGGGCTTGAACTGCTCACGATCCGGTATTATAACGAGGATATAATCTTCAGGATGACTGGCCACCGGTCTGTTTTTGTCGCTCAAAGAACCCGAACAACGGCGAGGTTTCTTCTGAAATAACGATTATTTGCTGAATATCAGTTTGAATACAGGTTTTTGACCTCTCGGTTTCCCCGTATTGTCATAAACCTCATAGGCGATGGTCATTGAAACCACCTGTTTTATCAGTTCAACCCTCTTTTTATCCCAGATCCAGCGCTCTTCAAACTGGATCTTACTAATGTTTTTCCGTGAAAATTCCCCTTCGGATTCCATCTTTCTGATCTGTTTGAGCGGTAATTTTTCACCGGTAAAATAGTCATACGAGATGATTTTCCCATCAAATACCTCATCAAATATCTGATCGACAAAAGCTTTACGGTTAAACCGGGATAAACACTCCTCACCCCATGAGTCGGTCGAATCGCGGTTGATAATGAAGGTGTCGTATATAATCTTCCCAAATAACTCCCCGGAAGGTAATTCTTTCGGGGGAGTCTGGTGACAATCAGTCGTAAGAAATATGGTGCCTATAAAGATACAATACCTAAGAATGGTTCCTGTTAAAGGTGAGTCTTTCCCCCATCGTCCCCTCATGGAATGTTCCAGTTGAATTTGGATTTTTATTTTCGTAAACAAGAATGCCGTTTACAAATGTCTGGTTTACAAAATAGTAAAATGATTCTCCCTCAAATGGAGACCATCCGCATTTTGAAAGGATATTCTCTTTTGAGACGGTCCAGCGGGCAGCATCAATGAGTACGAGATCTGCCTTATACCCTTTGCGAATGTATCCCCGTTTTTCGATTCCAAACAGATCTGCCGGGGCATGGCACATTTTCTCAACCACTTTTTCCATCGATATTTTTCCGTTGCGGCTCATTTCGAGCATTGCAACAAGCGAGTGCTGCACAAGGGGGCCGCCGGAAGGCGATTTGAAATAGCTCTGATCTTTTTCCTCCAGGGTGTGCGGAGCATGGTCTGTGGCAATGACATCGATGCGGTTTTCTGTAACTCCTTTAATTAAAGCAAGGCGATCATTGGCCGATTTGATGGATGGGTTCCATTTAATATGAGAACCCTTCTTCCCGTAATCAGATTCCGTAAACCACAAATGGTGAACACAAACCTCATTGGTGATCTTTTTGTTTTTGACCGGCCCGGATTCAAATAAGGCAATCTCTCCGGCAGTCGAGAGGTGAAGGACATGCAATCTGGTTCCATATTTTTTTGCAAGTTCAACAGCTCTTGAAGTTGATTTGAAACAGGCATTGGTGTCTCTTATTTTGGAATGCTCGCTCATCGGTACATCCTCACCGAATTTCTCACGGGCCAGGGCAATGTTGGCCTGAATAATCTGCTCATCCTCACAATGGGTTGCAATAAGCATCTTCGATTTTGAAAACAGTGCAGCAAGTGTTTCAGGGTTGTCTACCAGCATATTGCCTGTAGAAGAACCCATAAATACTTTTACGCCGCAAACTTTCGAAGGATCTGTTTTCAACAACTCATCCAGATTGTCGTTTGTAGCGCCTATATAAAAGGAGTAATTGGCAAGTGATACTTTTGAGGCGCGATCATATTTTTGTTCCAGTAATTCCTGTGTTACCGCCTGAGGAATGGTGTTGGGCATCTCCATAAATGAAGTAATCCCACCGGCAATGGCCGCCTTTGACTCTGTTGCAATATCTCCTTTGTGGGTGAGCCCCGGATCTCTGAAATGAACCTGGTCATCAATGACCCCGGGGAGAAGAAATTTCCCTGATGCATCAATGACCTCTGATTGCGCCAGGATGTTGGCCGGCACCTCATCCCTGAATATTTTCTCAATGATACCGTTACGGATTAGAATGCTGGTGTCTCTTAAAATCTTACCTTCATTTACAACTCTGGCATCTTTGATGACGATGTCTCTCATGATTGATTTAAAATTGTTTAGTGTTAATAGTTTATTGTGGAGGATTTCTTTTATGAAGTGAAATTATAAAAAAATAATGAATCATTTTTAAATACGGGTATATTTTGTGAAATAGCTCCGTATTTTCATTTTAATTACCCCTTTAAAAGCCTCGCCGAAGATTCCGCCGCTCATTTTGGATATTCCCGCTTTTCTGTCGGTAAAGATGATGGGGATCTCAATGATTTTAAAGCCATGTTTCCATGTTTTAAATTTCATCTCAATCTGAAATCCATATCCTTTCATTTTAACATTCTCGATATCAATAGTTTGGAGAACCCTCTGCCGGTAACACTTGAATCCTGCAGTCGTATCCATGATGGGCATTCCGGTAACCTTACGTACAAAAACCGAGGCAAAGTAAGACATGAGCACCCGTTTAAGCGGCCAGTTTATAACATTAATGCCTGATACATAGCGTGATCCGATGGCAAGATCCGCACCCTGGTTATGACACGTATCATAAAGTAGTAACAGATCTTCCGGGTTATGGGAAAAATCGGCGTCCATTTCAAAGATATATTGGTACCCATGTTCCAGCGCCCATTTGAAACCGGTGATATAGGCGGTCCCCAGACCCAATTTCCCGGGGCGTTCAACGATATAAAGTTTGTCCTTAAATTCAGGTATCAGTTCCCTTACAATTGAAGCAGTCTCATCAGGCGAATTATCATCTATAATAAGGATGTTGAAATTTCCTTCAAGCGTGAAAACTTTACGGATTATCTGCGCGATATTCTCTTTCTCGTTGTACGTGGGAATAATAATTATCTTATCAGACACTTTTTTTTATATTTATTAAGAGGCGTAAAAATAGCATATTTGATAAATAAATCCTGAATTTATTGTATTTGAAACTATTTTTCTGATTTTTTATCCGCAGTGATGGCGTAATTCGAAACTTTTCATTCCGGTTCCGGGGGGCAACAGATGTGAATCTGACGTGTTTTTGTCGGGAATTATGTCTGTTGTTTGCCAGTCAGTCGGTATCTTCACACTTTGGTGTTTTCTATTGTTCTGTTAAACAGAAAATTAAGGGGCGTTAATTTTTAAATCATTTTTTTTGTTGAAAATGGCTGATATATTTAAAAACCGTTTACATTTGCACCACGATTTCAGGGAGCTGTTTTAGCGATATGGATTCGGCGTTCACTGAGGGATTGAAGGGGAAACGGGAATTGGAAAAGATTTCAAAAAAACGAAAAAAA
>JAHEYS010000055.1 GCA_023251475.1 Prolixibacteraceae bacterium | reverse complement strand
CGGTTGTGCAGCCTGTTTTGGCAACACGGAGCGGTTGGATTCAAAAGATTGATTGCCGGAGCCTTGGCTTATGCGCTATGGAACTCGGCGCTGGGCGTAATAAGCTGGAAGATGTCATTAAAACGGATGTGGGGATTAAATTAGCGGTTAAAGTCGGGGAATATGTTACCCCAGAAACTGTTTTGGCTGAAGTTTATGCCCGGAGCCGGGATGACGCGGCCAAAGCCGGGAAAGAAATCAGCCGTTGTTACCATTGGAGTGATCAAGCGGTGGAGCCGACTGCTTTGATCAGGAATGTAATCTAAAAATTGTTTTGTGAAATAAACCCCTAACCCGACATTCGATCGAAATCAAAGAAATTAGTTGAAAATAGCCCAAGCCGATTGTCAAAATCATTGATAATAGTAAGGGCGATTTTTTAAAAGTGCGGTGTAGTGACCTAAAAATATAATATTAATAATAGTTTAACATACAATTATCTCGTTTTCTGGTATACTTTATATATGTTTATACGTCAAATCGTTACTACCAATAAAAAAACCGGAACTCAATATATTAAGCATTGCCTGGTGGAGTCTTACCGGACTAACGCTGGTGTCCGCCAACGGACCATCATGCATCTGGGCGCGCTCTCTTTGCCAAAATCCGAATGGCCTAAATTAGCAGCTATTCTGGAAGCAAGATTGGCCGGGCAGTCTACTTTATTTGAAGATGATCCCGAACTTTCAAATCTGGCCGCCGCCATGATGGAGCAGGCCACCTTTGTCAAAACCAGGACGAACGACCAGGTACAACGGGAATCGGCCCAAACGTTAATTACCATTGACCTGAATTCCATCTCCGCCTCTGAATCTCGTTCATTGGGTCCGGAATTAGCGGCCCATACCATGTGGCAACGGCTCGGATTAAGCTCAATTCTTGAATCCTGTGGACTCTCAACCACCCAAGTCGCTTTAGCGGAAGCGGTCGTCGTCGGACGGTTGGTGGCCCCGGACACGGAGCTTGGCACATGGCAATGGTTGAAAACTAGGACCGCTCTTCCGGAACTGCTCCCGGTTGATTTGCAATCAATCGGCAAAGACCCAATTTACGAGATCGCCGATAGCTTACTTGCTCACAAGGAAAGGATCGAAAAGACCCTTTATCAACAAGAAAGAGTTATCTTTCCCGAACGCCCGTTATTGTTCCTTTATGACTTGACCAATACCTATTTTGAAGGCCGTTGTTTTCAAAACAATCTGGCCGAGTTAGGTAAATCAAAGGAGAAACGCTCTGATTGCCCATTGGTGACGTTGGCTTTATTGGTGGACAATCATGGTTTTCCAATTTTCAGTCAGATCTATCAAGGTAACCAATCCGAACCGGAGACTTTAGAAACCGTGCTTGACCGGCTTGCCGGAGACGCATTACCGTTATTTCTCCAGTTTCGTCCGACCATTGTGATGGACCGGGGCATTGCCACTAAAGAAAATGTGGCTTTGTTACAGGCCCGGGAATATCAATATCTGATTATTGAGCGCCGTCCGGTGGAAAAAGAATATCTTCAAGAGTTTACGAATGCCAAAGAGAGTTTCGAACGATTTCCGGTCTCTGGAACTGAGAACATCTATCTCAAGAGACTAACCATCCCCAATGGTTGCCGGGTACTTTGCCTCAGTGAAGGCCGGGAACAGAAAGAGATGGCCATGGATACTCTCAAGGAACGACGATTTATCGAGGACCTGACTCGGCTCAAAACTTCCGTCGGCAAGGGTACTATTACGCTGGGGAGGAAGGTTTGGGAACGGGTTGGCCGTTTAAAAGAGCGATACGCTTCGGTTGCCCGGTACTATGAGGTTAACCTGCAACTGGATGTGCCGCAAAAGAAAGCAGTCGACCTCACCTGGAACAAAAGGCCTTTACGTGATGAGCGGGCCATCTTAACCGGCTGCTATGTTATTGAAACCACCCATGTGGACCTTCCGGCCCATGAGATCTGGGACTTATATATGACTCTAACAAAGGTAGAAGCGGCGTTTCGGGATTTAAAGACTGATTTAGGCATGAGGCCGGTTTACCATCATTTGGCGGAACGGACTAAAGGCCATCTGTTTATTACGGTTTTAGCTTATCATCTACTTATTGGCATTGAGGAAACTCTGTGTCAAAATGATGATCATCGGCGTTGGTCGACGATCAAAAAACAGCTTTCGACCCATCAACGAACGACGGTGATAATGACTGATGCAGATAAGCGAATCCATCACTGCCGCGTTTCGGGCATGCCGGAAAGCACACACCAAGAAATTTACCGGCTTTTAAATGTAAAAGACCCTTTAAAACGGGTGAACCGAATAACCGGATCAAGGTTGTAGTGACCCTTTTTTTCGAAAGAATCTTCATTTGACAGCTTTTCCATGACATCAAGTCGAAAGTTGGGTTAACGACGTGTCCAGGCGTAGGCACTTTTATGGTCATATCCTTAATTACCTCTCTTTATCTTTATTTTCTGTGGAAAATTTAACTTCGGATTTTCTTTAGTTGGGTGAATATGTCTTTGATAAATGATTGCTGGCATATTAAACCTCCTTTCTAAACCGTCTTTTCTTTAATCCCCCAAAGAAATTTAAAAAAGATATAATTACATAGAGGTGACTGAAGAAGAAAAGGAAAAATATGATGAATGGTTTTCTAAAATCCAAGCCAAGTTATATCCTTA
>JAHEYS010000072.1:9179-29493 GCA_023251475.1 Prolixibacteraceae bacterium | reverse complement strand
TTGATTCAACATGGCAAACGCAAAGCACACTAAAACAGAACTTTCTGAGCTTGGGGAGTTCGGTTTAATCCGTCATCTCACCCAAAATATCGTTCTGAAAAACGAAAGTACCCTTACTGGTATCGGTGACGATTGCGCGGTTTTGGACTTTAAAAATAAAAAAATCGTTGTTACAACCGATTTGCTCACCGAAGGGGTTCACTTTAACCTGATGTATGTTCCGTTGCGGCATCTGGGTTATAAAGCAGTAACTGTGAATCTTAGTGATGTGTATGCCATGAATGCCATTCCCAAACAAATTACAGTTTCTATTGCTGTCTCCTCGAAAATGTCGGTTGAGGCGCTCGATGAACTTTACTCCGGAATTTACCTGGCCTGCGAAAGATATGGTGTCGATCTTGTCGGGGGGGATACTACCTCATCGCTAACCGGACTGCTGATCTCTGTCACTGCTATCGGAGAGGCTGACGAGGAGGACCTTGTGTACCGGAAGGGGGCAAAGGATACCGACTTATTGTGTGTAACGGGTGATCTTGGCGGCGCCTATATGGGATTGCAACTGCTTGAACGCGAGAATGAAGTATTTAAGGTGAACCCGAAGATGTCGCCTCAGTTTAATGGTTATGATTATATTCTCGAACGACAACTGAAGCCGGAAGCCAGGAAAGATATACCGGCTCTTTTTAAGGAGTTGGGGATCAAACCTACCGCTATGATTGATATTTCGGATGGACTCTCTTCTGAAATTCTGCACCTGTGTACCCAGAGCGGGGTGGGTTGCCGGCTCTATGAGGACCGGCTACTTTTTGACAATCAAACCAAAAAGATGGCTGCAGAGCTGAACATTAACCCGCTCGTTGCGGCTTTAAACGGCGGGGAAGATTATGAACTCCTCTTCACCCTTCCTGTGACCGATAATGACAAAATCAGAAATCACCCCGATATTTCGGTCATCGGATATATCACTGATAAAAGTGAGGGGGTCAATCTTATTACAGCTGGTGCCGGACAGGCAATTCCATTACAGGCCCAGGGCTGGAATCCATTAAAGGGGTAATCCATGATGTTAAAAAAAGCATTCAGTCGTTAATGAATTGGATACTATATCATTGGAATAAGAGTTACTCGTAATTCCAAAGGTAGTTATCATGGTAATAAAGATATTTTTCTTTGTTTTGGTCACGGTTTTAAATATTTCCCGTGTTTGTCTGAGCTTGTTCAAATAATCTGTGTCAATTCTTTGGGTTATTAAAATATAATAAATATAGCCAGAACATTAAAAATATTCTTTAAATGGCTATTTATATGAATTTATTTCAGCCAAAAGTCCATGTTTAAATCAATTAGCTGTTTAAAGTGTTCGTAAACGGACACTTTAAAGTCCGAAATTGTACAATTTCAAACACTGTCGCTTAAGCCAACGAAAAATTATATAATTAAGATTCAATTATATGTAATTAATGGCATAACTCTTGTGAGGCAATAAAGCACAAGTTGCTGACAAAATCAAAAAAATCTGGTTTTCACTGTAACAAATTGGAATAATTCACGTCTGTTTATTTTTAAGGCTTTCGTGAGTGGAAGTAAACGATAAAAAATTGAGTAAAATGATACAGATTAGTAATCTGCACAAGTCTTATGCAATGGGGAGCAACAGCCTCCATGTTTTAAAGGGGCTTAATCTGGAAATTGAAGAGGGGGAGTTCGTATCCATCATGGGTTCATCGGGTTCGGGAAAATCCACCTTGTTAAATATTCTGGGTATTCTTGATGATTATGACCGTGGAACATACTATCTCGGCGGCAAGCTGATTCAGGGGTTGAATGAAACAAAAGCAGCGATGACCCGCAATGAGATGATCGGGTTTATCTTTCAGTCATTTAACCTGATCTCATTTAAAAATGCCATGGAAAATGTAGCCTTGCCACTCTATTATCAGAAAGTCAGTCGCAAGAAGCGGAACCAGATTGCCCTCGAATATCTCGATCGCCTGGGATTAAAGGAGTGGGCAGGTCATTTGCCCAGCGAGTTGTCGGGTGGACAGAAACAGCGGGTAGCGATTGCCCGGGCCTTAATCTCTAAGCCGCAGATTATTCTGGCCGATGAACCGACCGGCGCCCTCGATTCTGCCACCTCCTTCGAGGTGATGGATATTCTTAAAGACATTAATAACCAGGGGAAAACCGTGATCATCGTTACGCATGAGCACGATATTGCGGCGATGACCAAAAAGATCATCAGGCTGAAAGACGGCGTCATTGAGGAGGTGATTAAAAATGGAGATTTGCAGTTATTTAAAGAACGAATTCTGACCGAATAAAGACCGATACCATGTTTGATGTTGATGTTTGGCAGGAGATCTTCTCCACCATTAAAAAAAATAAGCTCAGGACATTCCTCACCGGTTTCTCTGTGGCATGGGGGATTTTTATGCTGATGATCCTCCTGGGATCGGGTAATGGTCTTCAAAACGGTGTGAAAGAGCAGTTTGCCGAAAATTCTGTAAACATAATGTGGATGTGGACCGGCGATACCTCCATCCCTTACCAGGGGTTGAAAGAGGGGAGAACCATCAAATTCAATAATGCCGATTATAACTTTCTCAAAGAGAAAGATGAAGACCTTGAACTGGTATCATCGAGGTATTATCTGCCGGGTAATATCATGTACACCTATAAAAATGAATATGGCTCATTCGAGACTTCCTCCTGTCATCCTGCATTAAAGGAGATGGAGAAGGTAAAGCTGACTTCAGGCAGGTTTATCAATGACCTGGATCTGAACGAATCCCGGAAAGTGATCGTCCTTGCAGAAAATGTCCGGAAGGCATTATTCAAGGAAGAGGATGCAATCGGTAAATATGTGAAATTGAATACTGTTCCGTTCAAAGTTATCGGAGTCTCATTTGACGCAAAAAGGAGAGATGGAAGGACCTCATACATTCCTGTTTCTACTGCCCAGCGAATCTTTAACGGCGCCGACAGGGTACACACCTTTGCCATCACGACGAAAATGGTAAATACAGCTGAGGAGGCCGATTCAATTACGGCTAAAGTCAGGCAAGGGATGGCGCAGAGGCATAAATTCGATCCTAAAGATAAACGGGCAATGGGCTCTTTTAATATGCTTGCCGAATATATCCGTACGATGAAAATTTTTCAGGCAATCAAAATCTTTGTCTGGATTATTGGAATAGGAACCCTGATCGCCGGGATTGTGGGTGTAAGCAACATCATGCTGATACTGGTAAAAGAGCGTACCCGGGAGATCGGTATCCGTAAGGCTCTTGGGGCATCTCCTGCCTCTGTCATCACTTTGGTTCTGCTCGAATCAATACTGATCACAACCATAGCCGGTTATATCGGATTATTGGTGGGTGTGGGGATAATGGAAGGGATCAATTATGGTCTTGAGCAGATGCTGGCAGCCGGGGGTGGAGAAAGGATTTTTTTCCGGAATCCCACCGTTGATTTTACAACTGCCATTACATCAATGGTGATACTGGTGGTTTCAGGGGCTTTGGCAGGTTACCTTCCTGCCCGTAAAGCTGCCAATGTCAAGCCGATCGAAGCGTTGCGTGACGAGAATTGATAATTATATATGATTATTAATGAGTGTATTGAAAGATAATCAGGAGTGATTACATAAGACAAGCCGCCAGCCGCCAGCTACCAGTAGCTTGCAGTGAGTAGCAATACTTCAGTAATGGGTGTTTAGGTTTTGAATTTGAATTATAAATAACGAGAGCAATGTTTGATATCGACAGGTGGAATGAAATCTGGAATGCACTTGCAAAAAACAAGGTGCGAAGTCTGCTCACTGCGTTTGGCGTTTTTTGGGGCATCTTCATGCTCATCGTAATGGCCGGAGCAGGAAAGGGGCTTCAAAATGGTGTTTCAGAAGGCATTGCAAAATTTGCCGCCAATTCAGCATTCTTTTGGAGCCAGCAGACCAGTGAACCTTACAAGGGGTTTAAAAGGGGGCGGTATTGGCATATGGATTCCGAGGATCTTCAGTACCTGAAAGATCATGTTCCTGAAATAGAATATATTACTCCGAAGAACTTCACGGGCCGGTTTGGTAATAGTTCAAATGTAATCCGGGGAAGGAAGAATGGCTCTTTTAATGTCAAGGGAGATTATCCCGATTACATTAAAATTGATCCCTCCACTGTGTTAAAAGGGAGATGGATCAACGACCTGGATATCAGGGATAAACGAAAGGTCTGTGTGATTGGGGAGAAAGTGTTTGATTCGATGTTTGATGTAAATGAAAATCCGGTTGGGCAATATCTTAAAATTTCGGGAGTCTACTATCAGGTGGTGGGGTTGATCAGGGCTGAAACCAAGATCAATGTGAATGGCCGAACGGAGGAATCAATTTCGCTCCCTTTTACCACCATGCTGCAGACCTACAATATGGGGAATCAGGTCCATTTTCTGGCTATCACCGCAAAAAGCGGAGTTCCCGTCAGTGTGGTCGAGGATAAAGTGAAGGAATTCATCAAAAAGAGACACTCCATTGCCCCGACTGACCTTCAGGCTTTAAATAGTGTCAATATTGAAAAGGAATTTCAGCAGATGAGCGGCCTTTTCCTGGGAATCCAGATCTTAACCTGGATTGTCGGAATAGGAACACTAATGGCCGGTGTGATCGGGGTAAGCAATATCATGCTGGTAATTATCAAGGAACGGACCAAAGAGATCGGCGTACAACGGGCTATTGGGGCAACACCCCGTGTGATCATCGGTCAGATCATGCTCGAGAGCGTCGTTCTGACCACCGTTGCCGGATATATCGGATTATCGATGGGTGTCGGGCTCCTTGAACTGGTTAACAGGATAATTGAAAGCGCCCCTGCACAAGGGGGAGACCGCGCTTTTTTTGCCCATCCTGAAGTGAGTCTGACAGTAGCAGTCTCGGCACTTTGCGTTTTAGTTATTGCAGGCCTTTTTGCCGGGATGATCCCCGCTTCAAGGGCTATACAGATCAAACCAATTGAGGCCTTAAGGGAAGAATAAGACATAAATAATTAATAATCATTGAATAACAGGAATAACAAATTATTTTCACATGAAAAAGATTGCTAAAATTCTAGGGTTAACCTTACTTGTAGCGGTGTTTATCGGAACACTGGTCTTTCTTTACAAGAAATCTCAGCCCAAACCCGATGTTTTTGAGATTCAGAAAGCTCAGGTAACCAATATTGTAAAGAAAACTGTCGCGACCGGTTCTGTCGTTCCCCGCAAGGAGATCGAGATCAAACCCCAGGTTTCAGGTATCGTGGAAGAGATCTTTATCCTTGCCGGACAAAAAATCAGGAAAGGTGATGTCATTGCCCGGGTGAAGATTATCCCCGACATGGTTAACCTCAACAATGCAGAATCGCGCGTTAACCGTGCCAAACTAAACCTGGAGGATGCCCGCATTGACTTCGACCGGCAATCTGCACTTTTTAATAAACAGGTGATCTCCAAAGAGGAATTCCAGAAAACACGGCTAACCTTTAACTCGGCCAAAGAGGAATCAGAAGCTGCCGAAAACAACCTTGAACTGATCCGCAAAGGGGTGACTAAAAATTCAGCAACCACGACTAATACACTGATCCGGTCGACCATAGAGGGAATGGTGCTGGATGTGCCGGTCAAGGAGGGATTCTCTGTTATTCAGGCCAATACTTTCAATGCCGGGACAACTATCGGAATTATTGCCGATATGAACGACATGATTTTCCAGGGAAAGGTTGACGAGACCGAAGTTGGAAAAATCAGGGAGGGGATGAACATCGAACTGACCATCGGTGCAATTGAATCAGAAAAATTTAATGCCATATTAAAATATATCGCACCGAAAGGTCTGATTGAAAATGGGGCAATTCAATTTGATATCAAGGCCGATGTTAAGTTGAAAGAGGGGCAGTTTATCCGTTCGGGATACAGCGCCAATGCCAATATTGTTCTCGAAAAGCGCGACAGTGTCCTTGCAATTCCCGAAGGGTTACTGAAGTTTGAGAAAGATTCAGCCTTCGTGGAGGTGGAATCAACACCTCAGAAATTTGAGAAGAAATTTGTTAAAACCGGTATTTCTGACGGAATCAATATAGAGATCATCTCTGGGATTACCAAAGAGGATCGTCTGAAGGGGATGTTGGTAGACCCGAAGAAAAAGGCGGAAGAAAAAAAATCATAAAACAATAAAATAACTTCAAAACGTTTAATAATTTAGCGAATCCTTCTGTCAATAAAAAAAATCACCTATGATACGGACTATTTTTACCATCGCCAGCCTGCTCATTATGGCACAATTGACCACCCTTCACGCTCAGGAGATCTGGAGCCTCGAGCAATGCATCAACTATGCGCTGGATAATAATATTAAAATTAAACAGGGGGTTATTTCGACTCAATATCAGCAAAATCAGTTAAAACAAACCCGATCTTCAAGACTCCCGAATCTGAATGGTTCAATGTCACAAAGCCTCTATTTTGGCCGTACTCTACTCAGTGACAATTCATATTCCGACATCAATTCTGCGCAGACGGGATTCGGATTCGGGACAAATGTTCCAGTATTTCAAGGGTTTTATATTACCAACAATATATCCAAACTTGAATTAGATTTTCAGGCAAGTGTTTCGGATCTTGAAAAGGCAAAGAGCGATATATCAGTAAATATTGCCTCAACCTTTCTGGAAATCCTGTTCGCCAAAGACCTCGTAAAAGTATCAGAAGATCAGCTTGTTGTCACCAATCAGCAGATCAGGCAGATCAATGAAAAGGTCGAAGCCGGAAGTCTTGCACGGGGTAGTCTGCTTGAGATTCAGGCACAGGCCGCCGGCGAAGAGCTCAACCTAGTGAATGCCAAAAATCAGCTTCAGCTTGCTAAATTAAGGCTCACCCAATTACTTGAGCTTCCGTTAAAAGATAATTTTGATGTTCAGGTTCCCTTGTTACCCGAAATAGCAGCACAGGCCGCAATCGTCACCTCTGTTGAAGTTTACAAATCGGCCCTGTTGACCCGTCCGGAAATCAAAGGGGCTGACTTGCGATATCAAAGTTCACAGTTTCAGCTAAAAATTGCTCAGGGGGCATTGTATCCATCAATAAATCTTTACGCCAATGCCAATTATTCGTACAATAATAAAAACAAGACCATTAACCGGGATCCAAACACCGGTGCAATCCTATCTTATTCAGATATCGGATTCTATCAGCAGTTAAAGAATTTCCAGAGTAAAAATGTCGGTGTGCAAATGAATATCCCGATTTTTACCCGTTTTCAAAACAGGATACAGATCGACAATGCCAGACTCCAGGTTTTAAATACAGAACTTGAACTTGAAAGCGCAAAAAAATTGCTCCGGTCTGATATCGAGACTGCCCAGACCAATGCCATTGCTGCGCTGAACAGGTTTACTTCCAACCAAAAGGCGGTCTCCTCAATGAGAGAGGCATTTCGTTATTCGGAAGAAAAATTTGGCGTTGGTCTGGTCAACGCCGTGGAGTATAACACCTCAAAAACAAAGCTGGCAAAATCGGAGTCTGACCTGTTACAGGCAAAGTATGAGTTTATTTTCAGGACCAAGATTCTCGACTTTTACCGCGGACTCCCTTTGACACTTTAAACCGTGTTTGCAGTGAGGACCTCACCCGAAGTGAGGTCCTCACTTTTTTACTTCTTATGCTGTCCCTGGTTCAGGTTGATTTGCCTGAGCGTGTAACCTTTGACGGTTATGGAATGGCTGAGATTCGTATTGATCTCCTTGGTCTCCGATTTCATGATCAGTTTGCCTTTGTCATTATAAGCCTCGTTCGCCAGAATGATACCCCCTTCAAAACCTTCATAACCATAGTAGGCCCCCATTCCGGTCCGCTGCCATCCGCGCTTGTCAATCTTCAGATCGGCATCTTTTGTAAACCACACTTTCCCGGTTGATTTGTTTTCCTGATCGGTATAGGAATACTCATCACACGAGTAGCCGGCTATTTTTCTGGTACTTCCTGTTTTTACGAAATTTGTGGGATGAATTTTTGGTCCCTGTTTCCCATCAGGTTGTGCTACACTGTTCTCATCAGGAATGGCAGATATCATGCCCATTTTAACACCACCCATGTCAGTAAGTATGATAAAGCACTTATTCTCCCCATCCATCACCATCGAAGAGGCAATTGGCGCCGTATTGCCCTGTTCATCAGTAAATGATTTTGTTTCAATACCTAAGCTTGGGGTATTAGCGCTGAAATACATATAGAGGTCCATCTTCGTAACTTCCTTTTTATCATAGGTCTCAGTCACCATATAAAGTCTTGATGTAAAACTGTATTCATCGTTATACTTTAAGTCGACCTTGCTGCCGAATAATTTGCCCAGATCCATCCCCCCCTGATTATCCTGGCTGTTTTCGTTCGGTTTGGTGACAGGGTTGTTCTCATTATTTTCAGCTTTCTTCAGTGAGGCAGAATCAACCTCATTTACTTTCTCCTTTGTAACGGCATTCAGCGCTTTTGAAGCTTTATTTCTGATGAAATTTCCAAGCTGTGCTTTTGTTACAACCGGCGCCATAATCATCAGCGCAAAAAACAAAATGATTATACTCTTTTTCATAATAAGTAGAATTAATAAATGGAAGGATAAAAATAGTAATAAACTGTGCCAAAACAATTTTTTTTTGGCCCTTTAATCCTGTCTCTCTTCGCGAATAGGTATGAACCTGTTTCTGAAAGTCGTTTTTTCAAAATGCCATCATTTTGAAAAGCTATACACCCTGTCACTTTATGTCATCAGGCTGATACCTAAGTCTTTGAAAATTCTCGCTTACCGCTGCGTCGTATTTGGCAATATTGGCAGCTTTTTTAATCCGCTTAAACGTCTTATGGGGATCGGGAAACACAAAACAAAAGTAACTCCAGAATTTATTCATCTTCATCAGTAGATGGCTGCTTCCACTGAGGAGCTTCGAATAATTGAGAAATATCTCATCATGAAAATTCCTTAATAGGTCAACTTTTTCACCGGTTTCGGGCTGAGCGCCCGTTTTAAGTTGCAGCGGGAGGAATGGATTCTTCAGGATACCCCGCCCAATCATCCAGGTTGTGGTATCACTGAAAAGTACGTTCAGCCGCGAAAAATATTCATCAGACTCAATATCACCGTTATATACCAGATGGTGCTTCAACTGTGCTTTCACCCGGGCAAAAACAGCTTCGTCGGGCGCCCCCTTGTAAAGCTGACCGGCAATTCTTGGATGGAGTATCACTTCGCAAAGCGGAAAGTCATTCAGGAGGTCAATAAGCTGAAAGATCTCGTCGTCGGAATGTAGCCCGCTTCTCATCTTTACCGATACCTGACACTCAATTTTCGGTAATGAGGCTTCCAGAATCGTTCTGATCCGGTCGGGGAAAGGCAGTAATCCCGATCCCAGCCCCTTGTTGGTCACCATAGGGTAGGGGCAGCCAAGATTCCAGTTGATCTCCCTGTATCCGTTATCCTGTAAAAGCCGGGCCAGAAAGAGAAAGTCAGCTGAATTTCCGGCGAGTATCTGAGGGACAAGAGGATAGTCCCGATTATTTATCGGACTGATGTCGCGAAGGTGTGAATTTTTGACCGTTCCATCGTTTTGCCGAACGATATATGGGGCAAAGTATTTATCTGCACCACCGAAAAATTTCGCATGAGAACTCCTGTAAATGTGATCGGTTGACTCCTGAAGCGGAGCAAAGTAGATTTTAGGGGATGACTTTTTATCCATAACTGCAAAAATAGTGTTCTCCGGCCATTTATTATAAAGTCAGTATCATCTCTTTATTTTTTATCTTTGCAGCGCCTAAAAAGTATGCTGTATGTTTGTTTTGTCCCTGGTTGAGAAAGAGATTCCAAATGTCGTTGTTGCCGGATTAACTGCCCGGAGCGGGCAGAAGGTGCAACAAATCCCCGGAGGTTCCAGGATGAAAAAGGGTGAAAGCAGTACAAAAAAATCGGTTTACAAGGCGATCATCAAAAAAAATCATGCAAAGAAAGAGCTCCCGGTAAAGAAAACCTATTCGGAAGAGGCTGTGGTTAAGGATAAATTGTGGAATATTTACACAGGGAATCCGGGTTATTACGCAACAACGGGTGACACGGTTTATTTTGGAACTGTTAATTCCCTTCCCGATTCAGTTTTTCTTGAGGCGCAACGTAATATCGTTCCTAAAACAATCAAGCCTTATGGTTTTGTGGGCAAAGAGCTGATCATGCCCAACCAGGATTGGGTTTTGGGGGTTATTCTGATCCTGTGGATGATATTTGCCTCGGTAAGGGTAGGATTTCCTAAATACCTGGGTCAGATCTTTGTCAGCGTTGTTAATTTCAGTGAATCAACTCGTCTATTCCGGCAGCGGGGCTATAAAACAATATTTGGGGCGGTACGTCTTGACTTTATTTTTCATTTAATCCTACCCCTCTCGGTTTTCCAGATTGCCGGATATTTCAGAATTACAATTGGCGACTACCATCCTGCTTTTCTATTTCTTGGGCTGTTATTGGTCATTAACGGGTATCTGTTCATTAAGAATATGCTTTACCGGCTGGTGGGTTCCATAGCTATGCTCAAAGAGCAAACTGATGAATCTGTATTTAATCTAAGGCTGTATTATAAAGTGCTGGGAATCATTTTGTTGCCTCTTGTGACCATTCATGAAATCATTGCTCAGATCAACTTCATCACCATATGGATAATGGCAGGTTTTGTCGTGATCATATATATTGCCACAATAATCAGAAGTATTTATCTGGGACACAAAAAAGACATTTCAATATTCTATTTGATTTTGTACCTTTGTACCCTTGAAATTCTGCCGCTGCTTTTGATATATAAACTCATAAGTACATCATAGAAGGGTTTAGAAAAGTATGAATTTTTAAAAGTTAAAAAGTTGAGAATCAGAAAAATATTAGTATCACAACCGGAGCCAAACCCTGGCAGTTCGCCATACAATGATCTGGCTGTCAAGCACAATCTGAAGATTGATTTTCGTCAGTTTATACAGGTTGAAGGGGTTCCCGCAAAGGATTTCCGTAAGGACAGGATCCAGATTCTGGATCATACCGCTGTTATTTTTACCAGCAGAACTGCGATTGATCACTTTTTCAGGATCGCCCAGGAGTTGCGGTTGACCATCCCTGATAACATGAAATATTTCTGTATTTCTGAGGCAACCGCCTTTTATCTCCAGAAATATATCGTTTACAGGAAGCGGAAAATATTCTATGCCAATGGTAAGTTTAGTGATCTGGTGGATATCCTGCAGAAACATAAAGAGGATAAATTCCTTATTCCATTGTCAGACGTACACAAGGATGAGATTCCTGACCTGTTGGAAAAAGCAAAAATAGCTGTTACAGAGGCAATAATGTATCGCACTGTGAGCAGTGACTTGTCCGATCTGAAGGATGTAAATTACGATATGCTGGTCTTTTTTACTCCGGTAGGAATTAAATCGTTAATTCAGAATTTTCCCGATTTTGAACAAAATGAGATCAAAATTGCAACTTTCGGGCCAGCTACGGCACAGGCCGTCAGGGATGCTGGATTGAGGCTGGATATTGAAGCACCGATTCCTGAAGCGCCATCAATGGTTGCTGCAATCGAGCGGTTTATCTCTGAATACAATAAAAATAATAAATAGAGGAATTTTATATTTTCATCAAAAGGGGAAAGAAATTTCCCCTTTTTTTGTATTTTTCAGCCTATGATAGCTAATACATTTCAAAAAGGGGAAAAATTGTGCAGTCAGCGGACGATTGGTGAAATCTTCCTGACGGGCGCCTCCTTTCTGTGTTATCCGCTGAAGGTGGTTTGGAAATATGAAAATCTTCCCTCACCATTTCCGGTCCAGGTTGTGTTCAGCGTTCCCAAACGGCTTTTCAAAAGGGCGCACGACAGAAATTTGCTCAGGCGGAGGATCAGGGAGGCTTACAGGACCAGGAAGAGCGGTCTGTATCAGGTGCTTGAAAGTGAAGATAAGAAAATGGCGCTGATGATTGTCTATATAGCCAAAGAGGAACTTGAATTTGGTCAGATAGATAGTGCAATAACCAAGATTATTGAACGGTTAAAAAAAATTTCAGGGTAGAGTCGCAATTAATCGCGTCTCTACCCTGAAATTTTAATTATAAGTCACTATCCATGATCTCAGTTTGCTGACGGACGGAGTCTTCGTGGATAAGCTGGAAGATTATTTTTACAAATGTCTCGTCCAGATTAAGTTTACGGGCGGTATTAAGGCGATCCTCCATGATCTGCGTCCAGCGGTTGATCTGCAGTGCAGTAACTTTGTTCTCCTTTTTGTACATCCCGATCTGTTTGACAATCTCCATTCGTGATGCCAAAATCTCCATAATCTCATGATCGATCCCATCGATCCTTGAACGGAGGGCGTCAAGCATATTATCGAAAATCGGATCGTTCGAACTGGCATACCTGATCACCAGTTTATCGAGTATTTTGGCTAAATCGGCAGGTGTAACCTGCTGATCTTTATCACTCAGGGCGCAGGAAGGATCGATATGTGATTCAAGCATCAGCCCATCGAGCCCCAGGTCAAAAGCCTTTTGAGAAATCTCGAAAAGGTATTCACGCTTGCCGGCAATGTGACTTGGATCGCAGATGATGGGCAGGTTCGGCATTAATTGCCTGAGTTCAATTACCGTCTTCCAACTTGGATAATTACGGTATTTCGATTCACCAAACGGGGTAAAGCCACGATGAATGGCGACAAGATTTTTTAGCCCGGCCTGATTGAGTCTTTCCAGCGCCCCGATCCATAATTGCACATCCGGATTTACCGGATTTTTTACCATTACGATCTGATCGGTACCCTTGAGCACATCGGCAATCTCCTGTACCACAAAGGGTGAGGCAGTTGAACGTGCCCCGATCCAGAGTACGTCAACTCCGGCTTTAAGGCACTCTTCAACATGTTGCGCATTGGCAACTTCTGTTCCGGTGAGCAACCCCGTCTCCTCTTTGGCATGTTTGAGCCACTCCAGGGCAACTATCCCCATCCCCTCAAAAGAGCCGGGACGTGTACGGGGTTTCCATATCCCGCCACGATAAACCATGACCCGTTTATCTTTTGCCAGCTCCCGCGCGGTTGCCAGTGTCTGCTCTTCCGATTCAAGGCTACAAGGTCCGCTGATTAACAGTGGATTATCTATGCTTGGCAACCAGTGGCTGATTGGCTGAATGTCTAATTTTGATCCCATTTTGTTTATTTTGTGTAAAATTTAATAATTGTTTCTTCGTTTTTTGTTAGAGAGGAATTCTCACCCTCGAGTACCCCTCTGATTTTATTGGCGTTCACGATCAACTCTGTCAGTCGGTCATGATCATTGTTTTTGAGACTCTCTTTGAATTCTTCGAGGTGACGGATGTAAACTTCGAGCGCTTCCGCAATGTAATCGCGGTTTTGCCAGAAAATTGGCGACCACATCTGAGGAGAGCTTTTTGCCAGCCGGACCGTTGACTGAAATCCTCCGGAGGCCAGGTCGAAAATGATGTTACGGTCTTCGATCGCCAGGACTGCATTGGCCAGGGCAAATGAAGTGGCGTGAGGCAGGTGAGAAATGAAGGCTGTTGTATGGTCCTGTTCGTCGCTCGACATATAGGCAATTGGCATACCAAGTGACTGGTACATTTTTTCGGCAAGTGCCAGATGTTGCGGCCTGCACTTCTCATGATCGCAGACAATACAGATTTTAGATTCGAAAAGATGCTCAATGGCCGCAATTGGTCCGCTGTTTTCGGTACCCGACATGGGATGGGTGGCGACGAAATTGCCGCGTAAAGGATGGTCTTTTACTGCCGCTGCAATTTCACGTTTTGTCGACCCGACATCCAACACCGTTGCTGATGGGGAGATATGATCCAGAATATAGGGGAGCAGACTGACAATCTTATCAACAGGAATCGCAACTATGACGATATCTGCTTCTTTAACAGCATTATCCAGGCTCTCTATTCTGTCGGCAATACCCATCCCGAGGGCAATCCTGGCATTTTCTGAATTGGTGTCTGAACCGATAATTTCGGTGGCAAATCTGGTCCTTCGCAAATCTTTTGCCATTGAACCCCCTATCAACCCTAGCCCTATTACTGCTAACTTCATTATTCATCAGTTTTAAATGTACGATACCTGGTTTGAAAGTTAATCCTTACCCGGTCTCTATTGCATTATTCAACAAAAAAAGGTCTCCGAATTCGGAGACCTTTTTTTGATTTAATATTGTTTCTTTTTGACAATACCTTACCGTTCAGTCCCCATCCGAAGGCCGAGATAACTAAACCAAAAGTAAAAAGTATTGTTGTTCACTGTTCCCATTTATTTATTGGGGGCAAATTTATAAAAATATTTCTGTTATTGGCAAAATATTTCTGAAAATTGAAAAATAAATAAAATCAAATGATGTACCTTCCCGCACTGACAGTTCTAATTTTATAGTTGCACGGAAAAATTAAAAACTATGGGGAATAATTTACCTTTTAAAAGCGTCATTCCCATCCAGGTAAGGTTTAGTGATGTTGACATGATGGGACATGTTTCGAATACAGTCTATCAAACCTATTATGATGCCGGGAAATTGCATTATTTCGATGAAGTATTGCCGGAAATGGATTTTATAAATATTGGTGTTGTGGGGGCATCCATCAAAATTGATTACCTGAAACCTATTTTTATGAAGACCCGCATACTTGTGGAGTCACATGTTACCCATATCGGAACCAAAAGTCTCACGATGGAACATTTACTTGTAGAGGAGCATACCGGAGAAGTGTTGTCAACCTGCTCTGTTGTGATGGTTTGTTACGATATCAAAGGGCAAAAAAGCATACCGATACCTGAAAAGTGGAAAAACGATATCATGCGTTATGACAAGGGGGTAATGATCAGATAGATACTAAATTAAGAATTTTTATGTGGCGGGTAATCAGCATTCTTTCAGCTGAAATATACCTAAGCCTGGCGGTATTTCCCATTGTCCTCCGCTATCAGCGAGAGGTAAGATTCATATCTGGTGGCAGGAATCTCCCCTTTTTCGGCGGCCGTCTTTACTGCACAGCCGGGTTCATGGGTGTGGGTGCAGTTGAAGAACCTGCATTGATCCAGCAATCCGAATATCTCCGGAAAATAGTGGGCAATCTCCTCCTTCTCCATGTCGATCACCCCAAAACCCCTTATCCCCGGCGTATCGATAATGTATCCTCCATCTGAAATTTCAAACATCTCGGCAAAGGTTGTGGTGTGCTTTCCCTGCTGGTGATGATCTGATATCACGCCGGTCTTCAGGCTAAGTGTGGGGTCGATCCGGTTGAGGATGGAAGATTTTCCCACCCCTGAGAGACCTGAGAAGAGACTTATTTTTCCATTAAGCTCCCCATGTAATGAATCGATATTAAAATTTTTCTCAGCCGAAACCTGAAAACATTTGTAACCTATTGATTCGTAAGTCTGGAGATATTCTTCGAGTTTTTGGTAATCTTTATCGTTGTATAAATCGAGTTTATTGAATACCAGGGCTGCCGGTATCCGGTAGGCCATTGCTGACACCAGGTAACGATCGATAAAACCGGGGAGTGTAACAGGATAGTTGACCGTCACTACGATAAATGCCTGATCAATATTGGCTGCGATGATCTGGCTTTCTCTCGAAAGGTTGGAGGCTTTACGGATAATATAGTTCTTCCGGGGCTCAACCGATGAGATAATTCCGGTCACCCCCTCTTTTGATGTTTCATCGTGCAGGAGCTCGAATTCGACACGGTCGCCTACAGCAACAGGATTGGTGGTGCGAACCTCCTTCATCCGAAGTTTCCCCTTAATTCTGCAATCCATGATCTCGCCAGTATCGGTCTTTACCGAGTACCAGCTACCTGTTGACCGTATGACTAACCCTTTACCCAATTTGTCTGAATTTTATGGTATAAAAGTACGCTAAACTTTTGAACCTTCACCGTTGTTACTCTATTGTGTTAATCGCTTTGCCATCAAATTGTATTTATTACTTTTGTAGACTTTGGATGAATGAAGATTGATAATTAAATAACGGTTTCAAATCGTATGAGTAACAAAATATTGAAGGCGACACTTGGAGTGTCAATTGTATTAATTCTCGGACTCTCTTTCTGGGGATTTAAAAGTGATCAGAAAAATTTTGAGATTTCTAAAAACCTTGACATCTTTTATACCCTTGTCCGGGAGTTGAACCTGTTTTATGTGGATGATGTAAAACCCGATAAGCTGATTAAAAAGGGGATCGATGATATGCTTGAAACACTTGATCCTTATACCGTTTTTATTCCTGAATCGGAAATGGATGATTTTAAGTTTATGACAACGGGTGAATATGCCGGTATCGGTGCGATGATCAGCAAACGGAAAAATCAGATCTTAGTCGCTGAGCCGTATGAGGGATTTCCTGCTCAGAAAAGCGGATTGAAGGCCGGGGATATTTTTATTGAGGTGGACGATAAGCCGGTAGATAAGATGGTGGTATCTGATGTTTCCGAAATACTGAAAGGACCTGCTAAAAAGCCTGTTAAGGTTAAGATGCAACGGCCTGGGGAGAAAAAACCATTTACCATCGATATTGTACGGGAACAAATTCAGATAGATCCTGTCACCTATTTTGGAATGATTGACTCCAAAACAGGGTATATTCGTTTGTCAAGTTTTACAGATGGTTGTTCCGATGGGATACGCAGCGCCATTTTAGAACTCAGGGATAAGAAAGGGGCGTCGTCATTGGTTCTTGATCTTCGTTCAAATCCGGGCGGGCTGCTTGGTGAGGCAGTTAAGGTGACCAATCTGTTTGTAAATCACGGTCAGGAGATTGTAAGTACCAGGGGGAAGGTTTCACAGTGGGATAAAACTTACCGGGCATCCGAGCTGCCGGTCGACTCTGTAATGCCTTTGGTCATTCTGGTAAACAGCGGATCGGCCTCGGCCTCTGAGATCGTGGCAGGGGCGCTTCAGGATCTCGACAGGGCAGTGATCATGGGTAATCGTACCTTCGGAAAAGGGTTGGTTCAGACCACCAGAGATCTGAGTTATAATACTAAACTAAAAGTTACTACGGCCAAATACTATATTCCCAGTGGACGTTGTATCCAGGCACTCGACTATTCCCACAGAAATGCAGATGGGAGTGTTGGGAATATTCCCGACTCGCTGATCTCGGTGTTTAAAACCAGAAATGGGCGACTTGTAAAAGATGGCGGAGGAGTAACCCCGGATATCCGTGAGGTGCAGGATACCTTAAGTACCCTGGCTTATAAGCTTGTGCAGGATTATATGATATTTGATTTTGCCACGGAATTTGCTGCAACCCATAAAACAATCCCTGCTCCGGATAAATTTGTAGTCGGTGATGATATTTACAATGAATTTCATAAATACCTGACTGATAAAAAATTCACCTACGAATCAAGAAGTGAGCAAACGCTTAAAACGTTGATTGAGACCGCAAGGAGGGAACGTTATTATGAAGGGGCAAAAAGTGAATTTGCGGCGCTAGAGAAAGGGCTGACCTTAAATCTGAATCAGGACCTCGAACAGTTTGGTGAAGAGATTCGTGACCTGATAAAAGATGAAATTGTTTCCCGTTATTATTATCAGAAAGGTGCGGTGGTTGCGTCGCTGATAACCGACAAAGAGATCAAAAGTGTACTTGCCCTCTTACACAAGCCGACAGAATATAACAGTATATTAAAGCCACCGGTAGTTTTGCCGGCGAATAAGAAAAAGTAGATTATTCCGGTGATTAATATCTCAGAATTGAAAAAGTTTGAGGAAACAATATCGTTAGCCCTACAAAGATCAGAATTATTATGGCGAGCGCTATAATAAAAATGGTAATTCCAAGTTTAAATTTTTTATTGTTTTTAATCCGTTCGTGTTGGACCAGAATTTTATTTATCTTTTCGGTCAGCTTGGCCAGGGCATGCTGATCTTTTACAATGTAGTCAAAGGCGCCCAGTTTCATACACTTTATAGCGACCTCAATACTATCCTGCCCCGATAAAAATATGAATTGCGTATCGGGGTACCGCTTTTTTGTTGCCATCAAAACATCAATTCCGTTAATTCCGTCAAGCACGAAGTCCTGAATAACGATGTCGGGCTTACGATGGATATTTTTAAGACACTCTTCTCCGCTGATAAAGCTTTCGGTGTGGAGTAGTTTGTGATTGTGTAGATAATTAACTATTAGTGTATTATAAATGGAGTTGTCTTCGACGATAAAGATGAGCGGAAATTCGTTATTTTTCATAAAGCTTGATTTTTAGGTGATGAAATTATTAACCCTCTTTGTCTCGAACAGACGTTAAATATCCAAATAAACGATGGTAAACTTAAGAAAACGAATTGATATATTCAAATTTTCAAATCTTTTTATATCTTCGCTGAATGAAATTATCAAAAATAGGTAACATGAAAGTCCTGAATATTGTTCTTGTCATCATTGTTTTTTTTGCTGTAGGTTGCAAAACTCAAAAGATTGCCCCTAAACCAAAACCAGTCCCTGCAAAGTCGGAAAATATTAGTTCTGAAACGGTTGTCAAACCTGGTGGATATAGTAGTAAGGGTTCCACGGCTAATTCCAAGGAAGAGCGGATCAGTGCCGCAAAGGGAGAAGCCAGTGACCTTGGATCAAAGAGGTTTTACATCATTGTCGGAAGTTTTGGGGTTTACGAAAATGCCCAGAAATTTAAGAAACAATTGATTGCAGAAGATTTTTTACCGGGTATTCTTGTTAATGAAGCCGGATTATATCGCGTTTGCGTAAACAGTTACGATGAAGAGGACGCGGCACGGACCAAATTGGGTGAAATTCGCCAGAAATTCCCCAAATACGGCGATTCCTGGTTATTAATAAAAAAGCAATAAAGTATAATGGTGATTGATAACCTCCCTGGAAGTTATCAATCACCATTATATACTTTTGAAAAGTCCGCACAATTTATAGAGTAAGGGTTTAATATGTTTAAAAGGGGGTTGTTTTTGTTAATAATCTTTAGTGGAGTTTTTATCTCAACTTCAAAAGGATTAGATCGTTTCAACAAACTATTGAGCATAAAAACCGATTCCTCCTATATCCAGAACAATCAGCATGATCTGATTCTACGTATTTATGCCTCTCAAAAATACTCTGCCCAAAAGATTCTTGATCTGGACCAGAAAACTACCCTGAATTACAGGCCATCAAACGGATATGTTGTTGGACTGGGATTTAATTATAAGTTTCTGGGGGTCAATATAGGAACAGTTTTTCCTTTTGCCCAGCCCGATATTACCCGTTACGGTAAGACAAAGTACCTCGATTTCCAATCTCATCTTTATCTTCGGTTTCTGACTGTCGATTTTTATTCCGGATATTATAAAGGGCTTTATTTGTCTAACTCCGCCGAAGTATTGAATGGCCGACCCTCAGGTTCCGATTTTTATACCCGGGGTGATATTTCAACTACTTCAGGGGGATTTGGTGTGTATGCCAATCTCAATCCATCCAAATACTCGGTAAGGGCGCCATTTCTTCAGAATGAATGGCAGAAGCGAAGTGCCGGACAACCTATGCTTGGCGTTGAATTGTACTGGGTGGGTTCCGCCGCCGATTCATCCTTTATCCCTTCACAATTATCAAATCCCCTATTTTTCGATGGGATTAACTTTAACAAATGGCGTTTCTATTCGGTGAATCTGACCGGGGGTTATTCTTATACCTTTGTAATCCGGAAGAGGTTCTTTATGATGGCTGGTCTTAATGGCAGTCTTGGTATCGGCGAATATCAGCTTTCCCCTTTAACGGGTGCAAAAATGAACCGGGTCTATCCAAATGTAAGTGTGAATCAGAAGCTGGGTATCGGCTACCATTTCGACAGGTTATTTGTAGGGATGTCACTGGCTAACTTTCAATACCTGACACCCACACCTGTTAAACAAACCTCCATCCGGTGGCAGACAGGAAATCTGCGGTTTAATATTGCTTACCGGATCAGCCTCAAACGGGACATTGAAATCAGGCCCTGGAAATGGTTTTAGGGATGTGACCGGATGACTGACTCCAGATCCTCATTTTTGCCTGGATCTTACTTATTTGTATAATGATCCGGATACAACGCTTCGGGCGACCAGTTTTTCAGAAATTCAAGAACCCTCTTCTTTGAATAACTCCCACCCTCTTCCAGGTAGGAGGAATTTTGGGTATGAATCCGTTTACCATTGGCGTCAAGTATGACAAATACAGGAAAGCCAAACCGCTGAGGAAATTCAAGTT